>JAPUDW010000135.1 GCA_027492915.1 Bacteroidota bacterium
CGGCTCACTCGCCGCGCTGCTCACCCAGAGTTTCTTTCGGCTAGATGGGTTCACGGGACGCATCGTGCGTCAGTTCGGTTTCGAAACTTATCAGAAGCAGTTGTTTACGCCAGCCAATATGGATATTGTGCTGCGTACCTTTTTGACCGCTTCTGCTGTCACCATCGCCTCGGCACTCATCGCCTTCCCGCTGGCTTATTACATGGCACGTTATGCCACCTACCGGATGCGCGGTCTACTCTACTTGCTGGTGCTGCTGCCCCTTTGGTCTAGCTACATCGTTCGTGTTTATACTTGGAAGATTATCTTGGCGCAGGAAGGCGTTCTGACGTGGTTTTTGAATAGCCTTGGCCTTGGTGGTGTTTTGCAGTGGATTTTGAACATTAATGGTATCGGCGGGCCTTCGCTCTCGTTCTCAATTCTCGGCACTTTTTTGGTGTTCGTCTATATCTGGCTGCCCTACATGATCTTGCCTATCAATGCCGCCTTGGAGCGTGTACCAAAATCGGTGATCGAAGCCTCTAGCGACCTCGGCGCTTCACCGGGCTATACCTTCCGCCATGTGATCTTGCCGCTTGCTTGGCCGGGGGTTGTTGCAGGCTCAATCTTCACCTTTTCCCTCACATTGGGCGATTACATCATCCCCAGCATCGTCGGCAATTCGAGCTATTTCATCGGGCAAGCAGTATTCGTGCAGCAGGGTACTGCCGGTAACATCCCACTTGCCGCTGCCTTTACGGTCATCCCCATGTTAATCATGGCGGTTTATTTATTGATTGCACGCTGGCAAGGGGCTTTTGATGCGCTCTAATACCGTCAAAGATACCACACCTCGTGCGTCAATCGGCCTCAAGCTGGCAACTTTTGGCGCATTGTTGTTCTTGCACTTCCCGCTGGCAGTTGTCATTCTGTATGCCTTCACCACCGAAGAAGCCTCTTTTACCTTTCCACCCCCCGGCCTCACCACCCGCTGGTTTGTCGAAGTGTTCGGTCGTCAGGATTTTCGGAATGCGCTGGGATTGTCACTCGCTGTTGCTGCCGTAGCCACCTTGGTCGCGCTCATCCTCGGCACGTTGTTGGCGCTGGCGATTTACCGCTCGAAATTCTTTGGTCGCGAAGCCATCAGTCTGCTCGTCATCCTGCCCATCGCGCTCCCCGGTATCGTTACCGGTATTGCCCTGCGTTCTGCCATTAGCCTCACAGGTGTCAATTTTAGCTTTTGGACAATCGTTATCGGTCACGCGACATTTTGTATCGTAACCGTCTATAACAACGCGGTTGCCCGTTTGCGCCGCACGAACTATTCCCAAATCGAAGCCTCAATGGATTTGGGTGCGTCCACCTTCCAAACTTTTCGCTATGTCATCCTGCCCAATATCGCGACTTCGCTGCTAGCGGGTGGCATGTTGGCCTTCGCCCTGTCGTTTGATGAAGTCATCGTCACCACCTTTACCGCAGGTCAGCAGCAAACGCTCCCCATTTGGATCTATAGCCAGTTGTTCCGCACCCGTGATCGCCCCATTACCAACGTCGCAGCGGTTTTCGTCATTGCCGCTACTTTTATCCCTATCTTGTTAGCTTATCGCTTTACAAATGAGAATCGTGAATGATCTATTTACTCGGTATTGATGGCGGTGGCAGCACAGTACGTGTTGTTGTCACTGGTTCAGACTATATTGTCTTGGGTGAATCACACGGCTCAACCGTAAACCCAAATCTGGTTGGGCGCGATGCTGCACTTCAAACGATTCAGTCTGCCGTTCGGCAAGCAGTTGCTGCTGCCAACCTCACGCTTGAAGACATTTCAGCCGCTGGCATTGGTGTCGCGGGCGCGGATTCTGTCCATTCCGAAACGTGGGTTCGCGAAGTGGTTTCCGGCATTCTGCCAACTGCCGAAATTGCGCCGAGCAGTGACCATGAAATTGCCTTGGTTGGCGCACATGGTCAGCGGCGCGGCATCCTTGTGCTGGCCGGCACAGGTAGTTTGGCTTCTGGGGTCGGTGCCTCCGGTGAATATATGCTGGTCGGCGCGCGTGGCTATCTGCTTGGCGATGAAGGGAGCGGCTATTGGATTGGCATGGAAGCCCTAAAAGCGATTATTCGCGCCGATGATGGCCGCAGCCTGCCGAGCAGCCTCACGGGTCTCTTTCTAGCTCGTTTTGATCTGCCTGATGTACCTGCGGTTATCCCGTGGCTCTATCATTCCGGTGTTAGTCGTACCAAAGAAATTGCCACGTTTGCCGGAACTGTCTTAGAACAGGCTGAACAGGGCGATAAAGTCGCATCTGAAATTGCCCTTCGTGCTGCCGATGAACTTGCGCTTTCTGTCCGTGCGCTGCGTCACCGCTTGGATATGGAATCACTGCCCATTGCTTTTGCTGGTGGCCTCCTGTCCTCCCACAACCCCCTGAGTCTCAAATTGTGCCAGTTGCTCGATTTGCCAGATATTCCCCAACCGCAGTACCCGCCGGTCATCGGCGCGGCTATCTTGGGCTTTTCGAAATTAGGTTTGAATTCTCTAACCGGCTAAACCATTTGCCAACCATTTCCTAACCTTTTTAATAGTGTCGCTCTCCTAAAATGGTTAGTGCCGTCAGCGCTTAAAAGCTACCAAATGGTCTTCCAAATGGTCACCCTAAATCTTCTTATACCCAATATACTATTTAAAGGCGTGGTCGTAGGGTCGAAGGTGGCAGTGACAAACCCTCTGAACCCATCCACACGCACCTTAACAACCGCATTTATTCGTCTTTGTTTTTAGCTGATGACTGGCGACTAAAGGCTGATAGCTGTTTTGCAGCAAACGTTGCAGCAGCAGGGGTAGAGATCACCGCTGCAAATAAAAAATTGGTAATTATGGCGGCGGCACACCCAGCGCCAAAATTGCAGCAAGTTCAGTTGAGCAATCCGCCGAATTGGCTCAAAACACCCTTGTTTTTGCTGCCATTCGCGACATTTTGCCAAAGACTGAGCATCTGTAGCCTTGGGCTGATAACGTGAACTGGCGCAAATGATAATTCGTATAGAACTTATAACTGGTCACTTGAAACTTGCAACGACTTGCGGCAGATTGCTCCCTCATAGCCGCCACAACCATACCGACATTTGCGACGCGGCGGACACACGGGAGCATCTCGCTGAAGTTGCGCCATTTCAGCGTCATTCTCTCTCTCACCCGCCGACACAAAATGCCAATTCAGCGGATACACGGGAGCTTTCCGCCCGCCATTTCGGCAGGAAATATACGAAACTTGCAACTCTTATAGCCTTCTACGAATATCCATATTTATAGAATCAAAAAGCGGCGAACATTTGCCCACCGCCTCCGAAATTGATTTGAACTAAAGACTATCGACTAATAGCTAACTTACGCCCTCCGTTGTAACAAGAACGTCGGCACGACCGACCCCCCGCCCGCTGTCACGTTCAATAGCGCCACCGAGGATAATCGTGTCAAACATCCTTGTACGGTATGCCCATCAAAGACATACGGGTTCGCGTCCACAAACCGTGAACTAATGTCCAGTTTGCCGTCAATATACGAAGGGAAATCCTTGTAAATGACTTGCACCTTTTCCTGTACCACATAAGAATCAGTCGATGTTTGTTTCAATGTTTGCGTCCATTCTTCAGGTGAAACATCCCACCCTAGAACGACGCCTTTGCCACCGTACTCATCATTCGGCTTCAACACAAATCGTTCGCGGTTCTCGCTGATAAACGGTATCAGATCAACTTCTTTACCCTGATATTGGGTTTTACGTTCGGAAACACGCCGCGTCCACGGAATATGTGCCTGAATAGCCGCTTTTTGTTGGTCGTCAAATAGGTATCCGTTGCGTTCGTCGCTGAGTAGCGCGAGGCTGGCTTTTTTCGCCAGCAGCTTGCAACTAAACGAGTTTGACATGAATACTTTCCGGTCACGGATCGCCTGTACAATCGGGTTTTCCATGCCCATCTGGTGAATAAGTTCGCTGCACAGCACCCGCTTATAAATCATATCGACGCGGAAATCACCCGCCCACAATTGGCCGTTCTTGTATTCCATGTTGCGTGGGTCAGCCAGCACCGCTTTAATCCCGTGCCGTTGGAAAAACTGCTTGATAATATTGTGTTCATTGAGTGTAGGGACGTGTCCCCAGTCCACAATCGCGATTTGTGGTAGACCAATGCCACCCCATTCGCGGTAGCCCCGCATCAACACTGCCAGCAGTTTCCCACACATGGGCATACTCTGTACGGCGTAATACTTCATAAACCGTTTCATCGGCTCCAGCGTCATAAAGAGTTCAGATAGGGCATCTTCATACCCCATACCTGCGGGTGTCTCGGCGTTATATTCCACGAAGTACAGTTTGCGCTCACTGCTCAGGAAAAATGAGTCCAGTCGCGAAGTTGTCCACGGTACCGCCCCGCCAATGTCGAGGCTGAACAAATTCTCCTCATACGGCTCAAGGTCAAGCTGTTCCCGTAGCTGCGCGTCTGTCAGGCACGCTGCGTGTAGACGCGAAAAGGCACTTAAGAGTGTTTCAGTCTCTCGCTTCAGGTAATCCCATTGTTCCGAGAGATAAAAGTGGGGCCGAATAACCGTACACAACGGACGATCACCGAAATATAACCCCTGTGGTCTTAATCGTGCGTATAAGTCTGCGCTCGTATCCGCCGCAAGTTGATCATCAAGTAAACTGTGGTACAGGTCAATCGCGTCCTTAGGCATTTGGTCACTTGCTGCCTTTACTGAGTTTGCCCCAGTAATAACGGTCACGGGTTGCTTCCTTCGACTTCGCCAACCGGATGCACATATCAGCCATATGTGTAACCATCCAGTCGAAGTGAACCTTGCCTAAC
Organism: Bacteroidota bacterium; assembly: GCA_027492915.1. Taxonomy (GTDB): domain Bacteria; phylum Chloroflexota; class Anaerolineae; order Aggregatilineales; family Phototrophicaceae; genus CFX2. Next base: position 4,849 of record JAPUDW010000135.1, read on the forward strand.
GAATTCACATCCATGTCCGGCGCGGGGTTCATAAAATCAATCGCGTATGGGATGCCATCTTTGATCGCGAACTCTACGGTATTCATGTCGTATCCAAAGGCGTTTACAAGTGCTTTGGCATCCTTCACAATTCGTTCGTATAGTTCCGGTGAAAAATCATGCTCCTCATGATATTTTCGTTGGCTGGGGTCGTACTTCATTACATAGATTTCTTCTTGCCCCAAGCACATGCATCGTGCATAGTTGTCCCACTGAATGAACTCCTGTAAGATCATCGTCAATAGGCCGCTTTCGTTGTAGCGCCAGATCAACTCTGGTACCGTGTTCACTACATAGACTTCTTTCCAGCCGCCCCCATGTGCGTCCTTCAAGACGCATGGCATCCCGCCCACTTTTTCAACTAGCGCGTTCCAATCCATCGGGTAAGTCAGGTTACGTAGGCTCTCGTTGTGGACGATGCCGGGGACATAATCTTTGTTGGGCAGAACCAGCGTCTTGGGCGAAGCAACGCCCACTTGGTCAGCCAATGACGCACCAAAGAACTTGTCATCCGCCGTCCACATAAATGGGTCGTTGATAACCTTCACGCCTTGTAAGGCTGCGTTCTTCAAATAGGAGCGGTAATAGGGGACTTCGTGGGAAATACGGTCAACAATCACGCGGTAGGGGCAGGGCTCGTTCATGGTCGTCCCACCTATGCGGACGTACTCGGCAATTACACCCTCATCCCGCCGGTTGACTTCCTCAATAAACGCGGGCGGCCACGACCATTCGCGACCTACAAACAAGCCAACTTTCAGGGGTTCTTTGTCTTTCGAAGTGGTCTTTTTTGTCGCCATCGTGGCTATCTCCAATTACGTGTTATTTAGATACGCTGAATAATCATCACTACTACACCACTAGTCATGCCCGTTAATATACGATTGAACCATCTTTTGCCAGTAAGGCCAATCGTGTGACCAGCCGTCCCATTCCCGCAGCGCGTTACCGATGCCCTTGTTCCACAGCAATTCAGAAAAGTTGCGCGCGCTTCCAATCAGCCGGTCGTCGCGTCCGCTTGCCATAATAATGTCGATGTGCCGCAAGAGAGCCAACCGCCCATTATCATGCTCATTCGCGATAAACTGCATCGGATTATTCATGTAAACATGGTCATCGGAATATCCATCTGTGAATCCCCGAATATCGTATAGGCCGCTTAGCCCGATGATCCGGTCAACTTTATCAGGATGGCGAAGTCCGAAACTCATCGCATGAAACGCACCAAAACTTGCGCCTAATGTCATCAGAAATGGGTTCCCGTTTTTACTGTTCATAAGGGGTAAAACCTCATGATACAGGTAGTTATCGTACTGGGTGTGTCGCCACGCCCGTGCACTGGGATGCACCCCGTAGTTGTACCAGCTTTCGGCATCCACGCTGTCTACGCAGTAAACCTGTAACCAACCGCGTTCTAGTGCTTCGCCTAATGTCCCCATCATGCCGCGATCTTCCCATTCGTAATACTTGCCTTTCGAAGTTGGGAAAATCAGCGCTTTGGCTCCGGCATGACCGAAAGTCAAGAGTTCCATATCGCGATTCAAAGATGGGCTGAACCAACGGTGATATTCACGGTTCATGAAAGGTGTCACTCATTTCGTGTTTTTGGTTTCAAGTGCTGCATATACGGCTGCTGCTGCGTTCAATACACCCGCCCCTTGCTGTTCAATAGGGGCGCCTTCTAATTGGCGAGCCGTGCGGGTCAGAATAGCGCGAATTTCGCGAGGTGTCAAACGAGGATTGGCCTCTAACATCTGAGCCACTACTGAGGTCACAATCGGCGCTGCTACTGATGTGCCGTCAACATGCTGGTGCTGTGTGTCCACGATTTTGTGGGCGTGAATACGGGTCTCTAGCAGGCGATATAATTCCTTACCCTTTTTAATCTCGTCTTTGTGCAAACTCAGGTCGGCATAACCGCCTTCTAAAAGTGTTTGGACATCCGCTTCACTGGGGTTTCGCAGCAGTTGCCCTAGCCAATAAGCTTCCCGTGCGACTGTCGAGTTTGGCATGATAGGGGAGGCCAGCCAATTCGCGGGTGCGACCAGTTCCGGCTTGCGCGTTCCATCGTAAATCGTGCCATAGTTGTGGTGATATAGTGACCACTTGGAGGCATCCACCGAGTTGCAGTCATCAATGCCGCCAACCGTAATCGCCTCGGCAGCGCTGGCAGGTGGCAGCAGATGATTGATTTGTCGGTTACCTGCCGCAACCACCACTGTAACACCCGCTTTTGTCAATTTACGTATGGCTTTGTGCAGTAGATGGTCTGGTTGGTTGTAGACGAAATCGCCTCCCACCGAGATATTCACAATCCGCACATTGAACCGCTGATGAGTATCAATAACCCATCGCAAGCCGCGTAATATATCGGTCTCTTTAATTTGGCCTTTGGGCGTACTAACTTTAACCAGCACTAATTGAGCGTTGGATGCAATTCCCCGGTACTTACCGTTGGAAGACTGACCGTTTCCACAAGCAATCACACTGGTCATTTGACCGTGCCAACTCAAGTCGCTGGTATTGAAGTCACTTATTTGTTCAACGACTCGGTTGGTTGATGCATCCGCATGAACCAATATCCGACCCTCAATATCAGGGTGCGGGTAGAAACCGGAGTCGATAAATGCAATTGTGACTCCCTGACCCGTGTACTCGGTTAATGCGCCTGTGCGAGCCGGTGTCGAAAGTAATGTAGGCTCTCCAACATGAAAGTTTGGGTAGTTCGATGTAAAAGTGGGTGACGACATAGACCATTCAGATTGATGAGTAGGGGGCTATTGCCCATCCGATAAAAATTAAAACAATGACAACTTGCGTGATCTAGACTGCATTGTAAGCCTGCGACTTTGCGGCAGGCTTACTAAATCCTACTGACTAGCAACTACTAATGCGCCGATTCCTTTGGTGTGGCTACAGCGAGAAAGTCGTTTGAAAATCGCTCGACATAACTGTCGAGTAATTCATTGACACGCTCCTGCTTGTCCGCAGCCACAATCAAGCCCGCATGTTGTTTGTGGTCGGCCTTCCACATGATTTCAGGATCGTTATAGCCGGACATATCAGGATGTTCTTGCTTGGCGAGCGTGTTAATCAATGCACCATATTTTTGGAATGGCTTCGGCAGCTTATATTGTTCGCCGCGAATAGTAGCAATTTCCACTCGTGCCCATTCCGCCCACGGGTTTATGCCGGTTGTGTGCTCAATGAGGTCAGCGATATTTGCGCCGCCTACCCGTGCCGCCACCTCTAGAAAGTACATTTCACCATCGGCATGACCCTTAATGTATTCGGCATGGGTAACGCCGTGTTCCATTCCCTGCGATTTTACCAACGCTGCGTTGATGGCTTTTAGCGCTTGTGCATCCTTTGACTTGGGCGATACGGTCTGCGTGGTAAATATACCGCCGTCATGGTAAACACTGAAAGGAGGTATGCCGTATTTTTGGGTGCTAGAGAAAACAATTTTCCCATCCCAAATGATTGAATCGACATGGAAAACATCACCCGGCACGAATTGTTCCAGCAAAAAGGCTGATTGTTGATCGCCCAATTGGTCAAACCATCGCCAGAGTTCTTCCGAGTTATTGATCTTTTTGATACCCATCGAGCTGGCTTCTGTGCGTGGTTTCAATACCCACGGTGCTGGCACTTTGTCCATGAATTCGCGCAGCGTGTCATAGTTAAACACCGATGTGAAACTTGGTACTTTCACACCGTTCGAATCGGCACGTAGCCGCATTGCCAATTTATCGCGGAAGTAACGGGTATGGCTTTGCCCCATCCCCGGCAGCCGCAGATGCTCTCTCAACGTAGCTACATTCTCGACATCGTACTCATCCAACGCCACGATTTGGTCAATCTTGTTGGCACGGAATAAGTAGCTAATCGCGTGGATTAAGTCCTGCACTTTTGTCATATCCGGCATCAGAAAAACTTCATCAATACTTTCACGCGGCCATTTTTCATGCGCTAATTTTTCTTCGGTCAGCAAGAGAACTCGCGCACCTTCTTTTTTTGCTTGCCGCAGGAACGCTTCACCTTTGAAATAACTCGAAAGACATAGCAGGGTAGTTTGCGACATTTGAACATCCTATGCATTCTGTACGTTAATAAAGTGCAAATAATAGCACTGGAAACTTAAACGACAAAATCGTACTGCACTTTTGATTAGGTTATGGTGTTATGGCTTGACGGTGGCTTGTAAGGAGACTATCATTTGTTCTGTTAATTAAGTTAATTAACAGAATATCCAGCTCATTTATATAGGTACTACCGTAATGTGTTCGAATGAAAGTGATCGTCAGGACAATGCGACTCTGGCGGAACGGTTCATGCGCGTGTTTGAAGCATCACATCACAAAATGTCGCAGGAAAAACATCACCAGCATCACCATGCTTTCAAAGATCTGAGTATTAACAAGTTAATCGCCTTGAACATGCTTTACCGGCAGCCCGGTACAGTGCAAAAAGAACTTGCTGAATTTTTGCAAATAACACCGGCTGCTGTCTCAACGGCTGTTCGGGAGCTGGAAAACATGGGGCTGATTGAACGAAAACCGGATCAATCCGATGTTCGCTTAATGAGACTGTATCTAAGTGATGAGGCAAATAAAATCATTGCCGAATCAATAGCCCATCGCCATCAAGCGATCTCGAATCTGCTAGGCGTTCTACCAGTAGATGAACAGCATATGATTGTTTCGTCATTGGAGAAAGCACTACAAATTCTAACAACCCACGATATCCAATTACCGCCTCAGGAGGAAAACAAGGCGGCTGGCTAAGTGGAAACGATGCACTTCATTTGAAAATTGTTGCCAAGAGGAGTTTTAACGTGCAAGCTCAAGCTACGCAGGGAAGAAGGAGTGCGCCAAAATCCGGGAGTAATGGCGGATTAGGACGTGCAATAGGGTATCTACGCAATCAGGGTTACATCCCGCTTATTGCATATGTCGCGCTGCTCATCGCGACTCTTGCACAATTGGCTGTCCCTCAACTGACTCAGAACATGACTGATGCTGTCACCAATGGGTTCATTGCCGATACTATCCTTACCAAAGTTCCGGCTTTGATACAGCCCCTAGCCTTAAACCAGATTGGTAAAACGCTCGATCAAGTCACTGCCGATCAAGCTAATGCGCAATCCTTACTGATTAACGCTGGCTTATTTATTGTTGCTTTCGCTATCGCTCGTGGCGTTTTTTCGTTTTTGCAAACCTATTATGCCGAACTGATGTCACAAAGCGCGGCTTTTGATATGCGTAATGAAATCTTCGCGAAGGTTCAGCGTTTGTCTTTTACCTATCACGATCAGAATCAAACCGGTCAGTTAATGGTGCGTGCGACCGACGATGTTGAAAAAGTGCGTCTGTTCATCGCTCAAGGGTTGATGCAGGCGATTTCTTCGCTGGTCTTAATCGTGCTAATTCTGATTATTTTGTTCGCGACTAACGTTCAGTTGACGCTTGTGGCACTGCCCACACTGCCAATTGCGATGGTCGTGTTCATGATCTTTGGTGCAGTTGCACAGCCGTTATTTGCTGCCGTTCAAGGGAAGATTTCGACTCTCAATACAGTGCTGCAAGAATCTTTAGCGGGTATCAAAGTTGTAAAAGCCTTTGTGCGCGAACCTTACGAAGAAGGGCGTTTTACGAAGGCTGCCGATGATGTTTTATCAACGACCATGAATGTGTCGCGCACTTTTACCTTTTTGTTTCCGGTCGTATTTTTGGTCGCGCAAATCGGTCAAGCCGGCATCTTATACTTCGGCGGGCGAGACATCATTGGTAATAATCTGACGCTCGGTGAATATCAGAAGTTTAGTTTGTATCTAACTTTCCTGTTCCTTCCACTTGCCCAGCTTGGGTTCATTATTTCGCAGATGGCGCAAGCGAGTGCATCCTCTGCTCGTATCTTTGAAATTTTAGATGCCAAGAATGATGTTGAAGATAAGCTTGATGCACCTGTGCTGACCGCCATCGAAGGACATGTTGAATTTAAAGATGTGACCTTCCGCTATGTAGGTGGCAGTGAACCTGTGCTGAAGAATGTTAGCTTTGATGCCCAACCGGGTCAAACTATTGCACTCCTTGGCGCAACAGGCAGTGGTAAGACCAGCATCATCAATTTGCTGCCACGCTTTTATGATGTCAGCGAAGGGCAGGTGCTAATTGACGGTAAAGATGTGCGTGATGTGACGATTGACAGCTTGCGTTCGCAGATTGGTATAGTCCTTCAAGAAACCAATCTGTTCGGCGGCTCAATTCGGGACAACATCGCATTCGGTCGTTCAGAAGCCACACTCGAAGAAGTGATTGCTGCCGCGAAGGCTGCCGCTGCCCACGATTTCATCATGACTTTCCCCGATGGCTATGACACTTCAGTAGGGGAGCGCGGTTCGACGCTTTCCGGCGGGCAGAAGCAGCGTATCGCTATTGCGCGTGCGTTACTTCTGAACCCCCGCTTACTCATTTTGGATGACTCGACCAGCAGCGTTGACCTGATGACCGAGTACCACATCCAGAAAGCACTCGATAATCTGATGCACGGGCGTACCAGTTTCGTCATCGCTCAACGTATCAGCACCGTAGTGAATGCCGATCAGATTTTGGTGTTGGACAAGGGTGAAATCGTAGCACGCGGTAAGCACGAAGCACTGATGGAAGACAGCCCCATCTACGCTGAAATCTATCACTCACAACTGGTTGGAGATGCAGAAGTCGACACAACAGATGCGCAAACCATAACGGAGGCCAAGTAATCACATGGGGTTTATGGGTGGTGCGGACGGTATGCGCCGTCTGATGGAAAATGAGAACACGAAACCGAAAAGTGTTAGCCAGACTTTAGGCCGTTTTTGGCCTTACTTTCGCCAGCGTTGGTATGCGCTGATTATTGTCGCCGTATTGATGGTCATTACGACGTGGACACAGGTTGAATCACCAAGGCTTATTGGTCAGGCGGTTGACTGCTACATCGTAACCGAAAACCCTTTTGCATCATTGATGCAAGGGAGCGGTAATCCTGCTGCTGCCACCAACAGTTGCTGGTTTGATGCTACTGATTTTAGTACTCTATCTCCCGAACAAGCGCAGACAGCTAAGGTTGATGGGTTGCTAAGAATCGTATTGACCTTGGTCGGGTTGTTTGTTGCTGGTTCGGTGATGTCCGGCTTGATGTTCTTTTTTATGTCGTGGGCAGGGCAAAAGGCACTGCGCGACATTCGTGTTGAAGTATTCAAGCATGTGCATCGTTTATCGCTTGGATATTATGCTGAGCATGAAGCAGGCGACATTATGAGCCGTTTCACCAATGACTCGGAGACAATCCAGCAGGCGTTAAGTTTTGCTCTTATTAATGTATTGAGCAGCATACTCTTGATCGTCTGGGTGGTTATTTCCATGCTCCAGACTAATGCTCCGTATGCGCTTCTGAGCCTCGCCGTAGTGCCATTCATGGCGATTGCAACCGTCTACTTTTCCGAGCAGGCACGTAAAGCCTTCCGCAAGAGCCGCGAGGAAATGGGCAGTGTCAACGCTAACCTACAGGAAAGTATTGCTGGTGTGCGCGAAGTGCAAGCTTTCAACCGTGAGGAAGAGAATATTGAGGAATTTAAACGCACCAACGCCGCCAATCGTGATGCCAATGTCCGTGCGGCTACCTTCACGAGTGCGTTAAATCCCATTCTTGAGGCGCTCGGTTATGCGGCGCTGGCAATTGTCGTCGTTGTGGGTGGGTTATCGTTGCTGAGGAACGAACCGCTGTTTGGTACGGCTGTCATTTCACTCGGTACGATGATCGCCTTTTTGAGCTACACCCAGCAGTTTAACCGCCCTATTCAGCAGATTGCGGTTTTGTGGGCGAACATTCAAAGTGCGGTTGCTGGCGGCGAACGTATCTTCAGCCTGATGGATGAAATCCCGACGATTGTTGATAAATCCGGTGCGAAGCCGCTTGCCCAAATTCAAGGCAAGGTTGAATTTCAAGATGCGTGGGCAGAGTATAAATCCGGCGAGCCTGTCCTTCGTGGGGTGAACTTAACTGCCGAACCGGGGCAGACCATCGCCATCGTCGGGCCAACAGGCGCGGGTAAGACGACCATCATCAACTTGTTACCACGGTTTTACGATGTGACCAAAGGCGCGGTCAAAATTGATGGCACAGATGTCCGCGATGTTATTGGAGCCAGCCTTCGTAGTCAAATCGGTATCGTATTGCAAGACACATTCTTGTTTTCCGATACAGTTATGAATAATATCCGTTATGGCAAGCTGGATGCCACTGACGAAGAAGTTATTGCTGCGGCAAAATTGGTGGCTGCTGATTCGTTTATCGAGCGCCTCCCCGAGGGTTACCAGACTGTCTTGGGTGAGCGTGGCAGCGGCTTGAGCCAGGGTCAGCGTCAATTAGTTGCAATTGCCCGTGTTGCCTTGATGAGTCCGCGAATTCTCATTCTCGATGAAGCAACATCGAGTGTGGATACCCGTACCGAACGTCTCATTCAAAAGGCATTTGAGGGTCTTCTCAAAGGTCGCACCAGCTTCGTGATCGCTCACCGCCTGAGTACCATTCGTAATGCCGATCAGGTGTTGGTGTTGAAAGATGGCGAAATTATCGAGCGCGGCACACATAACAGCTTGTTGGCTTTAAAAGGTGCGTACTATGACCTGTATATGAGCCAGTTTCGCCGCGAAGAAGAAACACCTGCCTCGACTAACGGAAGCTCGGTCGCGGGTTCGCTCCAACCGGCAACAGGCGATTAAAGTCTAGACCTGTTACAATGAAGTAGCCTTGGGCAACTTTGCCTGAGGCTATTTTTTTGTGGATAGCTGCTATGAAATCCAAACTCGTTGAATGTATTCCCAACTTCTCCGAAGGTCGCCGGCCAGAAGTGGTTGAAGCAATTGTTCAGGCTATTAAAGCGACGCCCTGTGTACTGCTGCTCGATTATTCCAGCGATGTTGACCATAATCGTTCCGTTGTCACATTTGCTGGCGAACCTGTTTTTGTTGCCGAAGCCGCTTTTGCCGCTATTAAAGTTGCATCTCAGCTCATTGATCTTAATCAGCATACAGGTACACATCCACGCTTAGGCGCGACCGATGTCGTTCCTTTTGTACCATTGGATAATGTGACACTTGATGAATGCGTTCAACTGGCAAATGAGCTAGGTAAGCGGGTAGGTGATGAACTCAATATTCCTGTGTATTTGTATGAAGCCGCCGCTACTCGCCCTGAACATGTGCGCTTGGAAAATGTGCGCCGGGGTGAGTTCGAGTGGCTGAAAGAGAACATCGGCACTGATCCTGACCGTGTACCGGATTATGGGCCTACCTCCGTTGGCAGGGCAGGGGCAACCATTATTGGCGCACGGAATCCATTGGTGGCGTTTAATGTTTACCTAACGACCGATGATGTGGCGCTTGCGCGTCGCATCGCGCGGCAGATACGTGCATCTTCCGGGGGATTTCCCCACGTAAAAGCGCTCGGTATGTTGGTTGATGGTAAGGCACAGGTGTCGATGAACTTCACCAATCCCGCTGAAACGCCATTACTACCCGTGATCGAAACGATTCGTCAGGAAGCTGCCCGTTCAAAGGTGGAAATTCATCATTCGGAGTTAATTGGTCTTATACCACAAACAGTATTATTTGATGTTGCCAGCCAATACTTACAACTAGATAATTTTCATGTTGAGCAGGTTTTGGAATATCGCCTGCATCAAGTAGCACAACAAAAAAGCATTCTTGAATAAATGAATCGGGGTTTTTGTGACTTTACCTTCAACGAGTAACGATCCTATTGACCACGCACCTAAACCGCTTAAAGGGACGCGGCTTTACCTACAACTGAGTCTGTTTTTGCTGATACGTACCATTATGAACAGCGGCTTCCGTATGGTGTATCCGTTTATCCCGTTTATTGCTCGCAGCTTGGGCGTAACAGAAGCAGATGTGACATGGGGGATTACAGCGCGGTCGGCGTTGGGTTTGGTGAGCCCATTCATTGGCTCTGTCTCAGATAGCTGGGGACGAAAACGAACCATGATGGTTGGCTTGTTCATTTTCATCGGTTCCATGTTTTTGGTGTTTCTTTCGCCCACATATCCTGCACTAATTGCATCATTAATGTTGACGAGCCTGAGTAAAATCCTGTTTGATACCTCTGTTTACGCCTATGTCGGTGATCGGGTTGATTATCGACAGCGGGGTTTAGCTGCTGGCATTGTCGAATTTGGATGGTCAGGTGCCTTTTTGCTCGGTATTCCGCTTGCCGGATTTTTGTTTGCCAATGTAGGTTGGTATGCGCCGTTCCCCTGCTTCGGTTTGATTGCAGTGGGCGCGTTTATTCTTTTGTGGCGCACATTACCCAACGACAACCCTGCGAAAACGTCAGTTCGCCCTTCTATAATCAAAGGCTTTAGTATTGTCCGAAGAGAGCCTGCTGCGCTCGCAATTTTAGCTGTCGCATTTTTGACCACCGCTAGTAATGAAACCGTCAATGTCGTTTATGGCAGTTGGATGGAAAACAGCTTTGCGCTCAAAGTGGCAGCACTGGGTTTAGCATCGACAGTGATCGGTGTTTCGGAGCTATTAGGAGAAGGTCTAGTCGCCGGATTGGTTGACCGGTTGGGTAAGCGGCGTTCACTTGCTATTGGTTTGGTTCTATACTCGATTACGTGCCTGCTCCTACCGATATTTGGGAGTCGTCTTGAAGGTGCCTTGATAGGTCTATTCTTATTCTTCTTAGCATTTGAGTTCACCATCGTAAGTAGTTTGCCGTTGATGACCGAAATGGTTCCGACTGCTCGTGCTACGTTGATGGCACTTGGCGCGGCGGCTCATTCTTTGGGTCGTATGACTGGTTCGCTGGTTGGGCCGAAATTGTATGATTCTGGTTTAGGCACGAATGCGATAGTTGCATCCGTGCTGACAATTGTGGCGTTTATTTTGTTGTGGCTGTTCATTAAAGAACGCCCGCAGGTAGTCGTCGAAAGTGCCTAACCAGTTTGTCTGGGTATAGCCTCTAACGCTTCAGGGTTTGTTAGGCTTGATGTATCACCATCCGGCTCACCTAAATACCGTCGTTTAATCAGTCGGCGTATAATTTTGCCGGTGCGAGTCTTTGGTAAGTCGTTGACGAGGTGGACGGCAGCAGGTTCATAGGGTTTTCCTAATCCGTCAATAATCCGTTTGGTAACCTCGGAGGCTGTAATTATGATTGAAGGTTTTGGTACAACAAACACCACGATTTCTTCGCCCTTTAGCGGGTGAGGAACACCAATTGCAGCCGATTCCTGTACACCTGCTATTTGCCCCACCACATCTTCAATCTCGCCCGGTCCTGTGCGGCGTCCCGCAACCTTGAGTACATCATCGGCGCGCCCTTGATGAAACCAGAAACCATCTTCATCCACCATCACCATATCGCCATGCCACCAAAATTCATTTCCATGTGGAAAGTAAGTTTCGAGGTACCTTGAAGTACCTTCACGCCAGAAGCCGCGCGTCTGGGCAGGCTGGGGCAGGGTAAAGCATAAATAACCGGGGGTGTTGGCTGGTGCCGGTTGACCATTTTCATCGACAATGATTGGGTGGATGGCTGGTGTGATACCGAGGCATATGGGTTTAATGGGTTGCATAAAGCTTGTTGCTACGATTTCGGCAAACAACTCTGTTCCACCGCTCACGTTGATGATCGGAGCGCGGCCTTTCGTCCAATTGAAGTACCACATCCATGTATCAGTATCAATCGGTTCGCCAGTATGAGTCAGGAAGCGTATAGAACTTAGGTCATATACTGCTGCTGCGTTGGGAACCTGTGTTTTAAGAATGCGAAGGGCTGTAGCGGGCGCTCCAAAAACACTGATGCGGTGCTTTTGAATCAGTTCGAACATTCGGTTTGCATCAGGATAGGTGGGGGAGCCTTCGTATAGGAGTAGTGTCGCGCCAGCCGAATAAGCCCTCAGCATCGGTGCTTGCCCCATCATCCATCCAAAATCTGTGATTTGATGTATAACGTCGCCACGATGTAAATCGTAGTTGAAGATGCCAAATTCGGCTGACTTAACTGCCACCCCGCCGTGTACTTGGACAATGCCTTTTGGTTTGCCACTGGTTCCTGATGAATAGCTCACCATGCATATTTCTTCTGCCTGCGTGTGAACAGTTTCGAACTCCGTATGCTGTGAACTAACCAATTCGTTCCATATGTGGTCGCGCCCCGCGAGGCGTGTGACATCACCCTTGCGTTCAACCACGATGACCTGTTCCACACTGCTGACTTGTTCAAGCGCATGGTCAAGAACTTGCTTCATCGGCTGCCACTTGCCACCCCGATAAAACCCATCAGCCGTAACCACTGCTTTCGCGCTTACATCATTCAGCCGCAGCGCGATTGCCTCGTGCCCAAACCCTGAAAATAGCGGCACAACGACCGCACCGATCTTATAGATGCCAAATACTGCCATGACAGTTTCAGGTATTAGCGGCATGAAAATACCAACCCGTTCACCCCGTTGAATACCCACACCCGCCAAAGCATTGGCAACTTGGTTTGCTTTTAGCCATATTTCGTAGTAGCTAAACCGGAATGTTTCACCCGCTTCACTTTCCCAGATAAGCGCAATATCATTCCGCGTTGCCGGATTTGCTGCCCACTTATCCAGCGCGTTGTGGGCGATATTGATCTCGCTGCCGATAAACCATTTTGGAAACGGTAACCCGGCTGTCAGGTCAACAATTTGGCTGTAGGGAGTGTAAAATTCGATGTTCGCAAATTGGATAAACGCATCCCAAAACCATGCCGTATTTTCGGATGCTTTTAACAGCGTTTCGTAATCGGCAATTCCATGTTCACTCATAAATCGGGTGAGTGCGGCATTGTCGGTGTATTCCGGTGTTGGTTGCCAGACAACAGGTGAATTATTCATGCTGTACTATCGTCGAATGCTTGCGTAAAAAAATCTGTTAAATGCGTATAAAGCGTGCGTAGATTTTCTGGTCGATCAATACCATGCCCTTCATTTTCGAATACCAACATTTCATATTCGATACCCGCTTTATCCAGCGCTTGTTTAACGGTTGAAACATTTTCAGGTGTTACATTTGGGTCTTGCAGTCCTTGAATAATGAGCAATCGCCCTTGAATGTTATTCACGAAGTGAATGGGCGAACGTTCTTGATAACGTTCTGGCATTTCGTTGGGCGTTCCTCCCATCATCTCCGCGCTATAAGGGCGTAGATCAGGACGTGTGGTTTCGTAATCCACCACCAGATCAGTCATTCCACAAATAGGCGCGGAAGCACGAATAATCTTCGGTGAGAAGTGTGTGATGGCGTGCCATGACGAATAGCCGCCATATGAGGTTCCGGTTATGCCGATTTTACCCGCTGTCGCAATTCCTTGTGCAATAAGCGCCTCAATGCCGGTGCGAATATCCTCTTGCTCACGCCCACCCCAACCATCAATTTTTATGGCTTCTGTATAGGCGTGGGTAAATCCAGTGCTCCCGCGATAATTCGGGTCAAGCACATTAAAACCCTGCGAAACAAAAAACTGGATTTGGTCATCCAACTCATCTTCGCTGTGGGCGGTTGGCCCCCCGTGCACATATACAATTGTACCTTTGGCTATCGTTTGTGTGCGGTACAGCCAACCCTGTATTTGAAGCCCATCGACTGACTGCCAGCGAAAATCTTCTGCTGCGACTAAATCCGTGCTTGTCAGTATCGTTTTTG
>JAPUDW010000136.1 GCA_027492915.1 Bacteroidota bacterium
CCTGACCCGCCGTGTCGGTGCTACCACGCTCGTCTTTGTCTTAGCGCTGCTGCTGCGTCTCCTGCTGATGAGCATCTTCAACGCTGCTGCCGCCAATATGTCCTACAAAACTAATCTTCTGTCTCTGATACCCTTACTTGCCCTCGACTTCTGGTACGCCTATCGCCTGCGCACCGGTCAAATCGACGCCTCCAATACATGGCTTGGCGGCAGTCTAGCCCTCGCCCTAACCACTTTCGGCGTCACCATTCCACTCATCGGGCAACTGCTCTATTTCCCCCGCCTGCTGCCCACCGTCATCCTCGGCATGGTCGTCTTTGGCCTGCTAATGGCGGTCGCCGCTGGTTGGGCGGGTTCGCGCCTCGGCACATGGCTGCGCACTCTCGGTCGCGCCCCTTCCACTGAAACGCTTGCGACCCCAACCCAAAGTCAGCGCGTGCTCTGGGTTGGGGCAGGAGCATTAATCGCCGTGCTGGCCTTCATGGCATTCTTCATCAGCACCGCCACCCCGCCCATCGTCTAACCCCAATCGGGAGGCTCAGGACCTCCCATCCTTATTTTCTTGTGAGATTTACCAAAGGCTTCATGCTAAAAATCTTGGCGTTCTTGGCGGTTAATCTCTTATTTATGATTTCGTAGACTTACTTAAACACTAGACACTTGATCTAGCCCAAAATAGGCCGGGTGAAGGGTCGCATTTCTGCCCACAAACCCTTATCCTCAAAAGTGACGGGGTTAATGTCGCCTACAGGCCGCGCCTAAAAGGAAATGATCGTGTCACTACCACAACGCCTCCGCGCTCAAGTTGACCAATTTATCGAAAATTATCCCGGCTTCAAACAAGGCAGTCAGGATGCCGCGCAGCGAATACAGGAAGCCATTTTCGCGCAAGGTGAGGATGGTCGAGAGGTCGCCGATGTTCTGCACGGCAAACAAATCGGGCACCCCCTGCACCCTATCCTCACCGACATCACTATCGGCAGTTGGTCGCTGGGAGTGTTCTTCGACTTTCTCGGTCTGCTCACCCGTTCACGCACTTCGCAAAAAGCCGCTAACCACTTAATCGCCCTCGGAACCTTCTCTGCCGTGCCAACTGCCCTTGCAGGCATGACCGACTTTTCCGGTATCAAAAAGGATGCCGCTGGACATGCTGCTGCACACGGCATCTTGAACTCGGTCGCCCTGTTCTTCTTCTGGCGCTCCATGCGGGCGCGTTCGCGGGGTAATCAACTGTCCGGCTTCTACTTGGCCGTTCTTGGCTTGGGCATCATGACTTTCGCCGCATGGCTCGGTGGCGACTTAGTTTACGATCATAAAGTGGGCGTGAACCACACCCCCGAAGGCACAATAGCCGATGATTGGACAGCCATCCTCCCTGCTGACCAACTCAAGTCCAACACCCTTCAGCGTGTCGATGTCGATGATAAGCATCCAGTCCTGCTCTACAAACACGCGCGTAAAATTTCCGCTGTAAGCGCCATATGTACCCACGCCGGTGCGCCGCTCGAAGAAGGCACAATTGTTAAAGACGGTTGTGTCCAATGCCCTTGGCACAATTCAGTTTTTGATCTTCGTGATGGTCATGTGGTTCACGGCCCCGCCACCTTTGAACTCCCGCACTTCGAAACGCGCGTCACTGACGGCCAAATCGAAATTCGCCGTTGGCGCTTGGGGATGGACGAATATCCTATCGAATCAGGCAGCGATAACAGCCAAAATGACGAAGGCTGAAAATGAAGCTGGTCATCACAATGAACCGGCACCAAATAGAAGTTCAGTGAATGAAGGAGTGAAGAATGCCATTCAAAAACATGAGTGATCTGCCCGGTGCAGTCACCGATTACCTTCCCAAACACGGGCAGGAAATCTACATGGCAGCCTATAACAACGCATGGGATGAATACAAAGAATCGGCTGATCGTCGTGGCGATGCCACCCGCGAAGAAACCGCCCACCGTGTCGCGTGGGCAGCCGTCAAGAACGTCTATCACAAGAACACGAAAACCGGCAAATGGGAACCCAAACTCTCCAACGTCTAGCAGATGAGCATCGTAGGGGCTTGCCGGTGGCAAGCCCTCTATCATTAAAATCCCCTCCTTCTTTTGACAGGCTTATCATCCCCCAAATGTGCAATCGCCATCCAGCCTCACATTAAGCTATACTCCCTTTATAGTGCTTAATATAACTGACCCAGTGAGGCATCATGTCCCCTCGGTTGCTCTGCGTTTTTGCCCATCCCGACGATGAAGTATTCTGTAGCGGCGGCACCATCGCCAAATATGTAGCAGATGGCGCACAAGTTATGGTCGTCTCCGCCACCAAAGGCGATGCAGGTCAAATCCGTGATGCCCGTATCGCCACCCGTCGCACCCTCGGCACCGTCCGTGCGCAGGAGCTAAACGAGTCCTGCCAGCACCTTGGCGCACAATTTGCGGTCTGTTTGGATTATGGCGATGGCACCCTCAAAGACTTAGACATCAATATTCTTGTCGAGCATGTCGTCAAAATCATCCGCGAATTTCAGCCAGATGTAGTCATTACCTTCGGGCCGGATGGTGCTTATGGGCATCCCGATCATATCGTCATCGGCGAGACCGTTACCATTGCCTGCACCTTAGCGGGTGATGGCGCTCAATTCCCGCTGCAAATCGCTAACGGCCTTCTCCCCCACACCCCCGGTTATCTCTACCACAGCTACTTCCCCAAAAACTCGGTGCTGATGTTGACTAAACTCTCAACTTGGCTCGTCAATAGTCAGGAAACCGAAGCCTACCGCAAATACGAGCCGGGCGAGTTTGCCCGCGCCTTGCTGCTATTTGCCGAAGAAACCACCCTGCTCCACTATGCCAACGACCGCATCGACGTAACTTGGTACCCCGGCGGCTTCTATATCATCGAACAGGGCGAAACCGCCAAAGACCTCTACCTCATCTTGTCCGGTCATGCACAGGTTATCAAAGAAGAAGCAGATGGCACGCTAAAAGTGGTGAAAGAAATCGGTGCGGGTGCTTTTTTTGGCGAACAGGGGCTTGCTCACCAGCAGCCGCGTAATGCCCATGTCGTCGCCCGTGATAATGTGACCTGTTTGGTAATGTCCATGAGCGAAGCCATCGCCTTCGGTGGCCGTGGCAGCAGCGCCGTACTGGTCGCCGGCGCAGACCGTGCTGCCGGAGCTGAAAGCTTACCAGCCGTCGATGCCGGTGCCGCCACACATTGTATTGATGTAACCGCCTACGTGAGCCAAAAAATTGCCGCCATGTCCGCCCACCGCAGCCAGTACCCGATTGCCGCCGACATGTTCCCGCTCGATCTGCTCGAATCGCTGATGGGACGTGAATACTTCGTCCGCGTCCTACCACGCCCGCAGCTTCAAGACTCGCTCTTTCCCTATCGCATCCGCCTGCGGGAAATCAGCTAATACCGTTGCATAACAAAATTCGTTCTGTGCTATCCTGTTAAAAACACAGAACCACAGAACATAGTAGGGATGAGGTGTGCCTCATCCGTGCCATCAAAAAATAACATCACAATTTCGTAGGGAATGGATTAAATCTATTCCGCTTGAAACATAACCTTTAACCACCAGAGGATTAAGCCAATGGCTGCTCCCAAACCCCATTCGGTCGACGAATACGTCAACAGCTTCCCGCCCGATGTGCAGGAATTCTTGCAACTCCTGCGTCAAACCGTCAAAGAAGAAGTCCCACAGGCGCAGGAAACCATCAAATACGCCATGCCCACCTACGTCTTTCACGGCAACTTGGTCTATTTCGCCGCATGGAAGAAGCACGTCAGCTTCTACCCCATCACCCGCGAAATGGAAGAATCTGTCCCAGAACTCGCGGACTACAAAACCTCCGGCAAAGGCACGATCCAGTTCCCTTACAACCAACCCCTGCCGCTCGATCTCATCCGTGCGCTCATCGCCTTCCGCGTCCGTGAACACCTCGCCAGCAAAGCCAAGGGTGAATAACCATAAACGCACATGATGAAACAGGCTTTTCTCACTTAATGTAATTCCATCACAAAACGCCTCTGTAGTAGGGGTTTGCCGCTGGCAAACCCTCAACACTTGTCCCTCAAAAGGTTTGAAAACTCATACCTTCCGCCCTTGACTATATCGACACAAATGTTCTATAATAAATTTAATTATGGTGACTTGGTAAGTGATGTTCTTCAAACTCAAGAACTTGCAAAACCACATTTGTAGGGACGTAGCGTGCTACGTCCGCATCCCAAATTCACACTCAACACCAACCTTGCAACCACCATCACAAAATTGGTTGTGTTCAATAGATCTGTGATGCTTTCGCACATTTGAGATTGGCTCGCCGAAATGATTGTCCAAGACATCTATGAAACCATCCGTCAAGAACTCAAGGCATATGCTTTAACCAGTGGTTATAAACAGGATGCCGATGAACGCGATCCTCGATACAAATCCTATGGTGTGCGCATCCCTCAAGTACGCGGGTTAATCAAAACGCACAAAAAAGAAATGCTGCGTCTATCGAGTGAAGATCGCTTAAAACTTGCACACCAGCTTATTGCCTCTGAAATCGGGGAAGAACAAACAATAGCTTTTTTTGTATTGGAATCAATCACCGATGACTTTACGACAGACAAATTTCATTTATTGGATGAGTTCATTTCGCATATGTTCGGTTGGAGCAAGATTGATGGATTTTCGGGAGGCTTTTTACCCGCAATTTTGGAAAAGCACCCCGAACAAATGATAATGCAGATCAATAAATGGAATAAATCGGATAACGTTTGGGAGAAACGAGCAAGTGTTGTTTTGTTCACAAGGAAAGTAGCAAAATCAGGCAAATATAACGATGTTGCCCTGCGTCTTTGTAACAATCTAATCCATGACAAGCACGATCTTGTCCGCAAAGGGGTTGGCTGGACTTTAAAAGATATGATGAAAAGTGACAAGGGAAGAATCATAAACTACATCAAAACTTTGAGATCACAAAATGTGTCCAGTGTAATTACCCTGTATGCGATACGAGACCTGTCCCCTGAAGAAAGAGATGAGATACTTCATCCAAAGCAGCAATTTTAGGAGTACGGCTTTCAAAATCATTCAGCGTTTCAATGAGTAACACCTATTGCATGTTTATAGACAATCCCATTTGCAACCGCACCAACGAAACCGGAATCTTCACAACATGACCCAAATTTCACTTCTGAATCTGACGAATTTGAAGAATTTTGCGACGAAGGAGTCCTTTAAGGCTTGTCCGGTACTCGTCTGGTCAGAAATTACGGGAGAAATGAGCTTAAAACTGGTAACCAGCCTGTATTTTAGAGGCGAACATCTGCCTTTGAAGTCCCTTCAGTGGACTTGTCCGGTGGTTAGCATGACGGCTTTAGCCTCATGCGAGGCAGCAACAAACATTCTTGAGTACTGGACAAGCCTCTTTAGGGCGAAGATTCGGCAGTACGCTCCCGTACAGCCGCCTTCAAAACCCGTTGTTGCAATTGCGGTTTTTGCAGTATTTGCGACTTTTACAGCATGTCGGCGGTCCGCTCCCTCAAATCCGCCGCAGCAGCACCCATATTGGCAGGCGGCAGCCACACGGGAGCATTTCGCGGCGCTCAGCGGATTGAGCCGAAGTTCCCGCCGACCACTGCCGCCAATTCGGCAGCATCACAGGAGCTTCCCGCCTGCCATTTCGGCGGAATAGTGGCGCTTTTCCGCCATAAACAAAAAGAGGTCTGCCATCAAGCAAACCCCTCTTATAAAAACGCACCGGATATCTCACTTCACAGTTCTCTGTGTCTTTGTGCCTCTGTGTTAAAAATCTTTGCGTTCTTCGTACCTTTGCGCCTTTGGGTTAAAGCTATCGGCTAATTAATATTCTCGAAAATCCCTGCCGCGCCCATGCCACCACCAATGCACATCGTCACCATGCCGTACTTGCTGTTCCGGCGCTTCATCTCGTGGATCAGTTGAACCGTCAGCTTTGAACCGGTGCATCCCAACGGGTGCCCCAGCGCAATCGCCCCGCCGTTCACGTTAACCTTCTCCGGGTTAATCTCCAATGTGCGGATAACCGGTATGGCCTGTGCCGCGAACGCCTCGTTCAGCTCAACCAAGTCAAGATCGTCCACCGTCAAGCCCGTCCGTTTAAGCACCTTCGGCACCGCGTTAATCGGCCCCACGCCCATAATCTCCGGTCGAACACCTGCCACGTTAAAGCCCACAAACCGCGCCAACGGGGTCAGCCCCAACTGTGCTGCCTTCCCCGCCTCCATAATAACCACCCCCGCCGCCCCATCACTGAGCGGGCTGCTGTTCCCAGCCGTCACCCGCCCACCCTGCCGGAACACAGGCTTCAGCTTCGCCAGTCCTTCCACGGTCGTCTCCCGCCGTAGGTGTTCATCTTCATCTAAAGTGAGCGTCACCGTCTGCGGTTTCCCATCCTCCCCGATAATCGTGTCCTCAATGCTGAAAGGCACAATCTCGTCTTTGAAGATGCCTGCGTCGGTCGCCCGTGCCGCCTTCTGGTGGCTCTCATACGCGAATTGATCCATCTGCTCACGGCTCACATTGAACTCGTCAGCTACCCGTTCCGCCGTGTGCCCCATACTCATATAAACATACGGATCATTCTCAGCCATGTACGGGTTCGGGCTGATCTGGAAACCGCTCATTGGCACCAGCGACATCGTTTCCGCCCCACCCGCGATAATCACATCCGCGTTATTCGCGATAATGCTCTCGGCTGCCATCGCGATACTCTGCAACCCGCTCGAACAAAAGCGGTTAACCGTCTGCCCCGGCACTTCCACCGGCAGCCCCGCCCGCAGCGAAATCACCCGCGCGAAGTTCAACCCCTGTGATCCTTCCGGCATCGCACAGCCGATAATCACATCGTCAATCTCGTTCGGGTCGAGCTTTCCGCCCGTCTGCCGAAGCAGGTCGTTAATCACCACCGAAGCCATTTCATCCGAACGCGCACTACGGGTCAGGCCTTTCTTAGCCTTGCCCACTGCTGTCCGGCTCATCGCCACAATCACTGCTTCCCGCATGATTTTTATCCTTCAACTTAACTTAGGATTTTTAAGCAATGTCTGTAAAGCATCATTGTCAGGCGCAAGCTGTCTCACTTGCTCCATAATAGCTTCTACATCGAGCAAAATACCGCCTTCTAAATGCTCACGGTATTTCTCATGCACAAAATGTTCCCAACCATCCCAATTGGTGTTCAACTGAGCAAGCCATTCCGATAATATTACGGTTACGTATTGGGGCTTATCTCCAAGTTTCTCTTTCATGTCCTCTGCTGCTTCCGCAGAAAACCAGCCAGCCTCCACCGCCGGTCGTAAATCAGTTCTAGCATAAGGCCCGCAAATAAGCGCCCAGTTGACACCTTCAGCCAACAAATGACCCGTGAGGCCGGCCTTAAAGCTGTGCAAAGTGCTTTGAAAATATCCACCCACAAATTCAGTTCGGTCAGGCCATTTCTCAAAACAGTCGTTGTGCAAAGGAGCATCACAATAACGATAAAGACGATGTTCCTTCGCGAAAGCGACACCCGAAGTTGCGGTATAAGGTCTATCTAGATTTTCACCGCAGATAGCACAAACACTGTTCGGAAGTATCAAAGCCATACTAGTTACCTAATTCCGCAGTGGCTTATTGAACTGAAGCATATGGCTGATGCGCTCCATCGTCTTGGGTTCGGTCACAAGGCTCAAGAACGCCGCCCGTTCCAAATCAAGGATGTACTGTTCGCTCACCCACTGCGGCTCACTCAGCGCCCCGCCCGTTAGCACGTAAGCCAACTTCTTGCTGATCAGTGCGTCGTGGTCGGTCGCAAATCCCCCCTCGCGAAAGCCTTCGATGCCCAACAGCAGTGCCGAATAAGCATCACGCCCTGCCGCCCAAATCTTCTCTGGTTGGCGCGGCGTATAGCCGTCGGCCAGTTGGAGTGCCGCTTTCTTGGCCTCGCCCAGCAGATGGTCGCGGTTCATCACAATCTTGTCATCCCCGCTCAGGAAACCCATATCGCGTGCTTCTTTAGCGCTGGTGCTGACCTTCGCAGTAGCGATCTGTTCAAATATCTTTTGTAAGTGGGGGAGTGCATCCGCGTTCGGGTGGGAGGCCATCACAGGACTGACAACCCGCCGCAGCATTTCCTTACACCCGCCACCCGCTGGAATGAGGCCGACACCGAGTTCAACCAACCCCGCGTAGAGTTCACCGTGTGCCACCACCTTCGTGCCGGACATCAGCAGTTCTGCCCCGCCGCCCAACGCCATATTGAACGGTGCGGTTACCACCGGCTTGCTGTGGTAGCGCATCGCCGTACCCAGATCTTGCAGCGCCTTAATCGACCCCTCAAGCTGATCCATCAAGCCGCTCTGTACCGCCATCACAACCATGAACACGTTCGCGCCGATGCAGAAACGTTCGCCGTCATGCCCGACCACCAGCGCATCAAAATCCGTCTTGAGAAGATCGAGCGCCTTATAGCCCATCTCTACCAAGTCGGCATCAATCGCATACGCTTGGCTATGGAACTCAAACAGCGCCACGCCGTCACCCATATCAATCACGCTGCCGCTGCCGTTGCTCGCAGCAACTTTGTTGTTCGCCTTCAACCCCGCAACCGTAATCTGTCGCTTATCTTTTTCCAGTGGCAAATAATCCGATTTTTGCGGACTGTAGTAACCAACTGCCTGCCCCTTCGTATCGCGCTGGTAGAAGGTCGGCTTGCCGCTCGCCACCATCTGCTTCACCCAGTCCGCCACCGGATAACCTGCCGCCTCAAAGGTAGGGATGGTTTCAGCCACACCAATCGCGTCCCAGATTTCGAACGGCCCCATTTCGTGGGCAAAACCCCACTTCTGCGCGTTATCCACGTTCACCAACGTATCGGTGATTTCCGGCACACGGTTGGACGCATACGCCAAATAGAAAGCATGCATGTGCCATAAAAATTGTCCGGCACGGTCTTGCTCATTAATCAGCAGCCGGATGCGTTCGCCCAGCGACTCGACTTTGCGGTGCTTTGTCACACTATCGAAGCGCGGTTTAACTGGCGCTTCGTGTTCCATCGTTTCAAGGTTCAGCGGCCAAAATTCTTTCTCGCCACCCGCTCCCTTCACCGTCTTATAAAACCCGATGCCCGTTTTGTTACCTAGCCACTTGTTCTCAACCATCTTATGGCTGAGTGCGGCTGTTTTCTCGTTGTGCAGCACCTCACGTGCCGGATCATCCGGTATCACATCGTACAGGTTTTCTGCCACATGCACGACAATATCAAACCCTACCAGATCATTCAGTCGGAAAGTCGCGGTTTTAGGATGACCAATCAATGGGCCGGTTAATGTGTCCACTTCCTCGACCGTGAAGCCGTTCTCGACCACATAATTCATGACCTGCATTCCCGCCATCGTCATGAAACGGTTGCCGATAAAGTTCGGCTTATCCTTGCAGATCACCACACCCTTACCCAACACCTGCGTCCCGAACTCCACCATATACTTCACCGCTTCAGGGTCGGTTTCTGGCAATGGAATCACTTCAAGCAGATGCAGGTGACGCGGGGGGTTGAAAAAGTGTGTCCCCATAAACCGTTTGGCAAAGCCTTCGCCCAAACCTTCAGCAATCGAATGTATCGGGATACCGGATGTGTTGCTGGTGATGATCGCGTCTGGCCGTGCCACTTCCAGCACTTTCGCCATCAAGCTGCGCTTCACGTCCAGCTTTTCCACCACCACTTCAATAATCCAGTCAGCATCACTCAACAGATCGAGATTATCGTCAATATTCCCCACGCGGATCTTCTCAATATCCGAGCCAGCAAATACCTGCGGCGGTCGCGATGTCTGCGCTTTCTTCAAGTTATCCAGTACAATCGCATTACGCTTGGCAGGTTTATCCCCCGGTTGCGTCCCTTTGGCGGGAATATCCATCAGCGTTGTATCGACCCCAACCGCTGCCAGCAGGGTTGCAATCCCGCTGCCCATCGTCCCGGAGCCAATCACTGCCGCCTTACGAATAGAATATGCCATGTTACTCATTACCCTTTCGCTTGCAATAAATGCGTTCTATTTATCCAATTTGTTCTGATCGTGCTCGCGCCATTTTTGAATAATTGCTAATGCTGCTTCGCGGCTTTCCGCAATAGCGTAACGTTCGCCAAGTTTCTTATTGATGGTGGTAAATGTCTTGAGAATCGTTTTGACAATCGCGCTGACACCGATAAATACACCGCCGCCCCAGTTAGGAGAAGCCTTCATCGTACCAACACGCAGTTGGGTAAGCGCACCCGGTGGTATCCCTTTGCTTTTCTCGTAATTAATGACCACATAAACGTTATAGGGTACCGTCGACATCATATCCTTAACCTGACTCATGGCGCTATATAGGTCGTCCCAACTCCACTGTTCAGGGAAGTCGTAGTAAACCACTTTCTTCTCAGCATCCAGCCAATCCACAACAATGGTCATCACACAGTCCTCATACTTACATCGACAAACTCAGCCCTAAGTGTAGCGCACACGGCGATCTACCAAACATAAGCTCTATAAATATCGTCCATTTGCTAGGCGAGTTCATGCCGTGAATAACCGAGAATACGTCGTGCTACCACCAGCGTATTAATTTGCCCTGTGCCTTCGTAGATGTCGCCAATCTTCGCGTCCCGCATCCACTTCTCAACCAGCCATTCACGGCTGTAGCCCAATGAACCGAGCATCCCAACCGCCTTTTGGGCGACTTCAGTAACCACCTTACCCGCCTTCACCTTCGCCATCGACGCTTCCAAGCTGTTATGCAGTCCCTCATCCATCATTGCTACCGAGCGCAGCGTCAGCAGGTAAGCCGCATGGAGTTGGGACTCCATATCCATCACATCCCGTTGTAAGGCTGTGAGTTTGTGGTATGGCTGACCATAAGGGATTTCAACGCCGCTTTCAGCCAGCTTCTCTTTCAGGAATTCGAGTGCCGCCCGACCAACCCCCAACGTACTAGCGGCCACCAGAGGTCGGCTTGCGTCAAAAGTCGCCATCGCCCCTTGGAAGGATTTACTGTCCTTGCTAGCCTGCACTTCCGCGCTGCCAAGAATGTTATCCGCTGGAATACGGGCATTGTTGAATACCAACGCGGCGGTGTCGCTGGTACGAATGCCGTGTTTGATTTCTACTTTGCCGATGCTAACACCCGGCGTTCCGGCTTCCACCACGAACGACTTAATACCGGCTCGCCCTGCTGCCTTATTCACCGTCGCCCAAACGATCACTAATCCATTCGATTCTTCCAGTGCCAACTTACCGCTGGTGATAAAAACTTTCTCGCCATTAAGCACCCACTCGTTCGTTTCCTCATCGAACACGGCTGTTGTGGACATCGCCGAATTGTCGGAGCCTGCGTTCGGCTCAGTGATTGCCATTCCACCCCATACCGGATTATCACCTTCAGCAAACCGCGTCAGAAAGCGTATTTTTTGCTCGGTTGTGCCGACCGACTCTATCGCCGCGCCGCCTAAGCTTGGGCTGGGCATACACAGGTAAATACCTGCGTCCCCCCACGATAACATCTCGATTTGCACCAACAAACCGACCATACGTGAGCTAGGGCGATCGGGCTTCTTTTCGCCTGTATCAGTAGCAGTTTCCGCTCGCTGCAACTTATCGAGTGTCGCCTTCTGCTGGTCACGCAAAATCGGCCACATCTGTTCGATAAATACGGTGGGACGCTGATGCTCGTTTTCATCAAGTTCACGCGCAAAAGGCCGCATAGTGGTTTCCGCCATCCACTTGACGATCTGCCCCTGCTGCTGAATATGTTCCGGTATCTCAAAGCTGATTGGCATGTTAATTTTCCTAAACTAATCTATTGGATATGACAAATCAGTTTGTCGCACTACACAATCGCCATCCCATGAAAGGTCGGGAAGCCACGCCCGTTCCGCAGCCAACGCTCAACCGGATACTCGCGAATAAAGCCGTACCCGCCCAAAATTTGTACACCGCTATCAGTCACTTTTAGCACCATATTGTCGGCATACTGCTTGGCGAGATAAGCTTCGCGTGTGGCATCCTCGCCCTTATCAATCTTGTAAGCCGCCTCCCAAGCCATCAGCCGCGTACTGTCAATCTCAATCGCCATATCCGCCAGCATGAAGGCAATCGCTTGGTTTTGGGCAATCGGTTTACCGAACTGTACCCGCTGCTTGGCATAATCTCGCGCATATTCAAACGATGCCCGTGCTACACCGACAGCCAGTGCCGTAAGTGACACCCGCTGCCGGTTGAGAAGCACCTCATAATCAATACCGACCGCGCCACCCAGCCGTGCCGAAGCGTCCAACACGACTTCGTTAAAACGCATCCGGTAGGTGGGCAGCGCACGTATGCCCATTAACTGCTCACGCTTTTCAATCTGAACACCTGCTGTGCCCTTCTCGACCACGTAAGCCTCGACCTTGCCCGACTCACTCTCTTGGGCATAGACCAGTATCCATTGGGCATCCTCGGCTAATGGCACATAAGCCTTCTCACCGTTAAGGTATATCTTTCCATCTTGTTGGCGCGTCGTGGTTTTGAGTTCATACGGGTCAAAGAAGATACCCGGTTCGAGAAGTGCAGCCGTCACTGGTGCGACATCAGCCTCAAGGCACAGCGGCAGCAGCGCCTCGCGTTGTTCAACCGTCCCGTATAATACCACCGGATACGCCAACAACGCCGGGGACAGCACATGGATAGCCACCGACAAATCACCAAAAGCAAGTTCTTCGGCAGCCAGCGCACCCGTGAGCGCGCTCATTTCACCTAAACCACCGAGTTCTTCGGGTATCGCGGTGGGCACTAGCCCAATCTGCCAACCCGTATGGACTGTGCTCGCATGAGGCATACTCGCTTCGTCCGCCTCATGCGCGATCTTGCGCACATCGTTCACCGCATACCGGTTGATCGTTGAAATCAATAATTGTTGGTCTTCCGTAGGCGTAAACGATACCATTCAAATTTCTCCCTTAACCTGTAACATTGCTAAGTTGGAACCGCCGTCTTCGCTGTCAACTGGTGATAATAGATTTCTACTTGCTGGTAAACGGCACGGAAGTTCGCCCCAATAGCCATAATCAAAGCGACCGGAATACCGATAGTGAAAAGCTGATTCGGGTTATCAAAATAAATCAACGGCACAAAATTAGTGTAGTTATCCTGATAAGTGATAAACACCGGCAGCCATATAAGCGCTGCAATCACAAAGGTGAATGCCCACGCAGGCAGCTTAGTCACGCTTCGAACAAGGAAGCCGAGGGCTAAAGCGATGCCCCCTAACAAGAGGCTGTTGGTGTCTTGCCGCGTTGTGCTTAGGCGCTGCAAGAACCACACATAACTCGCCCATGCAAATATCCCAATGCCGGTGAATAGCAAACTGCGCAGGGTAACCCTTACCACCTGCGACTTTCCCAGCCAGCGCTGAAGGCGATTCGGCAGCTCGTCGGCGAGCATGGACATCACACCGAGGCATATACCAAACACCTGCCCCAACGCGATGGTATAAACCGTGCGATCAGGCGTAATCAAAGTTTCACTGCGGAAAGTGGAAAATGCCCAGAATGCGATCCCCAGCAGCCCCCCCATCAACCCCCAGAAGAAGCGCTGTGCCATTTCTTCGCGGCGGTGGCGTTCCTCACTCCGTTGTAGGAAGTCCCGCATGAGATCATTCATATCAGGGCGGTTAATCAACTTATAGAGTTCATCCAGTTCCTCGCCACGCAGCAGTAAACTGTCGGTATGCGCCGCTTTTGCCCATTCGCTGGCTTTGACAAGTAAGCGGGTATGCTGGCGCATTTCAACTAAGTTAGTATCCAGTGTCATCTGTAATTTGTTAAACGAATCGTCATAGGCATCCGGGTTATCAAAAAATATCCAATTCAATGCAGCTAATGCGTCCGGCACCGTGTTGCGCTGCGGTCGTTCGATGACAATCGGCACAATCCGTTTGTTGTTCTTGCGCACATGATTCACTTCGAGGCCACATACTTCGGATGCGAGATAATCAGGACTGATTACAAAAATGGCAGACTCGGATGACTCGATGCCTTTTTGAATTTCTTCCCACCACTCGGCGGCAAAGGGTATATCTTCAAAATCAACCCATACATCACGCTTTTTCTCGGCGAGCGATGCAACCAACTTTTCAACGAAAGCCTTATCCTTACGCGAATAAGAGACAAACACATCAGGCATGGGTTATATCCTCTCCAGTTAGTTGAATCCCCATCCCCATAGTTTACTGCAATCTCAGCGCTCTGCCGTTAGGAAACTGTAAGATGCATATCGGCTATAAACCACCTGTGACTTCTAAGACTTGTCCCGAAACATAATTAGAAAATTCGCTGGCGAAAAATAACACAGGGCCGGCAGCCTCATCTGGCGTACCTGCCCGTCCGGCGGGAATCATCATAAAGGCCATCTGGCGCATCGTGTCGGGAATGCCCAGCTTGATCTTCTTACCTTCACGCTCGGTGAAATCACCCGCATCATCAGCTTGGGTTAGGCGTGTATCAATCAAGCCAAATGCCACAGCATTAACCTGAATATTGAATGCCCCCCATTCTTTGGAGAGTGTTTTAGTGAGGCCAATAATGCCAGCTTTACCTGCCGCGTAATTCGCCTGCCCAATGTTTCCACGTGTGCCGGTGGTGCTGCTGATACTAATTACTTTACGGGCTTTGGCTGCGCCGAACTGTTCTTTCTCTTTCTTGGCTGCTTCACGCATATACGGCACGGCTGCACGGATAATCTTAAAGGGCGCGGTCAGGTGAATCGCCAGCATGGCCTCCCACTGCTCGTCGCTCATCTTGTGCATCATGCCATCCCATGTATAACCGGCGTTGTTGACCAGAATATCAATTCCACCAAACGTGTTTACGGTCTGCCCGATTAAATCTTCGACACCACCGCTGTCGGTCACATCTGCTGGTACAGCAATCGCTTGCCCGCCGGATGAGATAATTGCGTCCACAGTGGCCTGAGCCGGTGCGAGGTCAATATCACTGACCACAACTCTGGCACCGTGTTGGGCGAATAGTTTAGCGGTGGCCGCGCCGATACCACGTCCACTACCCGTCACAATGGCGACTTTATCTTGTAAAAGTTTCATCATTTCAAAAAGCTCCGTAACAAAATCTTTTAGTTTAAACGCAGTTAGGGCTTCAACGCCCTTAACAAGCTATCAGCGATGAGGCCAGCGATTTGCTCCCCGCTCAGGCGGCCTTCGGGCTTGTACCAAACGCCAACCCAGTTATGTGCTCCCAACATCGTCTTGGTGAAGATACCCACATCAACTGGATAGAAACTGTGGTTTTCGATACCTTCACGAACCACCAACCGGAACAAATTCTCGAATTGGTCACGACGTTCAAAGAACAAAGCGCGACGCTCCACAAAATCTAGATAAGCCTTGTGGTCATCATTAGAAGCCCTTGATAAAGGTTCTTTCGCACCCATCAGTGAGCGAATCTCAAACACCATCGCAGCACCAACTGCGGTGTTTTCGGTCAAGCCAATCACATGGGCATAAATCATCTGACGTAATTTTTCAGCGCTAGGGAGGTTTGAATGGGCGACAGGTTCGATCTGACTAAGGACTTGTTCGAGGCCGGCTTCCAACACAGCCAGTAGGAGGGCATCTTTATTGCGGAAGTGATGATAAAGGCTGGCAGCCGTCAGGTTAACCGAGGCCGCTATATCTTTCATGGTAGTAGCTTCATAGCCATTGCGTTGGAGGACATCAGCAGCAGCCAACAAAATATCCCCACGACTTACACTTTGATCGGCTGGTTTGCGTGCCAAATAAAATATCCTTTGTGATCAGAAATAATCTAATACACGTTCGATTATGGGTTATCCATAGGAAGTTGTCAAGTTATATACGAGGTCTATTCAGGCAGAATTCGACTTACTTCATAAACTCTAAGCCAAATTATAATGATCTGTTGTAGAATTAATCGAACGCCCGTTAGATTAATTTTTGAGGATACTGATGTTCACTGAAAAAACCACTACTGACTATCAAGGTTTTGATTTTTTTAAACTCGACACATTCATAAGTGACCAGCAGCGGGCAGTACGGCAGCGAGTGCAAGAATATGTACAGAACGCTGTCCTCCCGAACATCAACAGCTATTGGGATAAGGCCGAATTCCCGCGTGAAATCGCGATGGGCTTAAAAGACCTCGGCATCATCGGCGGTTTGATTCGCGGCTTCGGCAGTGCAGGGCTTGACCCGCTGGAAATGGGTCTAGTGATGTATGAGCTTTCCAAGGGTGACGGTTCAATCTGCACTTTCTTTGGCGTCCATTCGGGTTTGGCGATGGGTTCTATTGGTTTACTCGGCTCCGATGAGCAGCGTGAACGTTGGCTGCCAGCGATGTCGAAACTCGAAAAGATCGGTGCTTTCGGCCTGACTGAGCCGACACAGGGTTCGGACGCGGTGAATATCAAGACGACCGCCCGTAAAGACGGCGATGACTACATTCTGAATGGTGCGAAACGCTGGATCGGAAATGCGTCGATTGCTGACCTCCTGATTATCTGGGGACGGGACGAAGACGGCGCGTTCGGCGGTTGGGTGATTGAAAACCCCAAAGAAGTTGAAGGACTTGAGATTGTTGACCTGACAGGCAAGATTGGCAAACGCGCCGTTTTGAACGCGGATATTCGGCTGACAAATGTAAGGATTCCGGCGGCGAACCGATTGGACAAAGTTCGTTCCTTTAAAGACACAGCCAAGGTGCTGGGATTGGGACGTTATGGGGTTGCGTGGGAAGCAGCAGGTGTAGCGGCTGGCGCGTTCGAGCTGGCGCTAGATTACGCCAAGAAGCGCGAACAATTTGGTAAACCGATTGCGGCGAACCAGCTTATCCAGCAAAAACTGGTGGAGATGGCGACGGAAGTTTCGGCGATGCAATTGATGTGCTTTCAACTGGCGCAGCTCCTTGGAAGCGGTCAATTGAATGAAGGCATTTCATCGATGGCGAAGTACAACAACGCCCGTAAAGCACGGTATGTAACCCAACTGGCACGGGAAACAATGGGCGGTAACGGTATCTTGATCGAAAACCATGTTGCACGTTTGATGCTGGACGCGGAAATTATTTACACCTATGAAGGCACGAACGAGATTAACATGCTGCTGGTCGGGCGGGAGCTGACGGGCATCAACGCGATTACCTAAAATAGTCTTGAGTCGACAGCTATCAGTCGCCACTCACCTGCTTAAAGGCAAAATGCGAATTGACATCCCAACGGAGGCTTCGCACAGTAGACCTAGATTTTATAGCGGCGAAGGCGGCGTTGACATAAAAGCGTTTTGTGGCGGAAATATCGTCCCTAAACTGTAGTGTAAACACTTTGAGGAAAAACAAAAAAGGGCGAGTGGTCGCCCTTTTTTATTTCCTTCCTTATATATGCACCTTAATGAGGCGCTTTTGCCTGTTCACTATCCATCTTGGGTGCGGTGCCACCGCCAATGCCCCCATGATGAATTTGGTAGGGCACAGTTGTAACCACAACACGATCCATATGCGATAGCGCTAGATTGAAGATCAAAGCGGTGTTCTGATGCAGCACCTGTCCCCAATAGCTATCCATCGCCAAATGCCCCATGATGATATGGACATAACAACCGGGGTTTTCCTCTTGAATATGTTCCACATAATCCTGTATCGGTTCGGCAAGCAGGCGGTACGGCGATGAGATAATGACGAGTTCACCTTCACCGATACGCTTCGCCCATTTTTCCTCGACCAATTTAGCCTTATCGGGGCTGATGGCAACGTGTACAGCCTTCCACGGGTGCTGGAGCGACTTCGCAAAGTTGACCAAGCGCACCGTTTCGGCGTGAACATCATCAATCAAGATCAATGTTTGGACGGAACGGGTAGCCGGTTCAGGCGGCGCACTATCCCAGCTCAGTGCCTTGGCTACACTCTTATAATGACGGTGAATGCGGAAGAAACACATCACTAAAGTCGGGATCAGGATAACGATCAGCCACGCACCACTTGCAAATTTGGTGATCGCAAACACGAGCATAACGACGAAGGTACAAGCAGCACCAATGGCACTGACGATCATATGTTTACGCCAGTGAGGGTCATATTCAAGGTCAGTTTCCATACCCTTGACGACTTCACCCGGCTTGAGCTTGCCAATACGGCGGGCACGAACAACCATACCGGCTTGTGATAGGGTGAAGCTCATAAAGACACCCACTGCGTAAAGCGGGATCAAGGCTGTGGTAGTTGCGTTAGCAACAATGACGAGCAGCGAGGCAAACAAGGACAAAACCAAGATACCCCAAGAAAATACCAAGCGCCCACCACGCAGCGTCAATTGGCGGGGCAAAAAGCCGTCACCAGCCTGTAACGCGGCTAAACGGGG
>JAPUDW010000137.1 GCA_027492915.1 Bacteroidota bacterium
TTGTGGCGGGTTCAGTAAGCGGTCAGCCGCGTCGAGCAGATCGCGAAGCCGGTTACCGATTTTGTCCAATGGACTCTGCTTTTGTTTTGCCACAATACAGCCCTTTCATCGATTTGCACCACTGAAAGTCCATCAGTGGCAGCGGTGTGGAAACAAAAAACCCCTATGACCACTTAAGCTGGTTATTGAGGGGCGAGGCGGCTTTGATATGCAAATTGGGGGTAAGCTTGCTTCTATGGACCTAAAGGGACTCGAACCCTTGACCTCTTCAATGCCATTGAAGCGCTCTCCCAACTGAGCTATAGGCCCGTGATAGGCGAGCATTGTAGCCGCTTCATCCTGTCATGTCAATACTACACAGAATACAGCCATTTTTTGATTTTGGCTATAGGCCAAAGGTGTTTTTAACACAATTATAGTGCTTTAGTTACGCTCCTGCTCATAAAAAACTATACAAATCGCCCCACGCGGGTTAACTCTCCCTCAGTTAGTTGAAAACAGGGTGATAATCCACCCAAAAACTTCTCATCTTTTGTGGTTCTAACAGATGGATGACATTGCAGCGCATTCACTGTTACAATTTAGTATCTCAATATTGGAGGGCGACAAGGAGCCATTATGCACGTCTCGGCTTTATACACCTACCCGATTAAATCCTGCGGCGGTTTGTCCCACACGGCGGTTAACTTTGATCACCGCGGCCCGACGTGGGATCGGCGTTGGGTGGTGGCGGACTCGGACGGCATGTTTATTACCCAGCGTGAACTACCGCCGATGGCCCTGATCCAGCCGCGCTTTATGGACGATACGCTGCTGCTAACCGCGCCGGGGATGAGCGACATCCGCGTCAACTTGGATGCTGACCGCGATGCGACCAAACCGGTGCGCATATGGAAAGACACAGCACAGGCATGGGACGAGGGCGACGCGCTGGCACAATGGTTCAGCGACTACTTAAAAGTAGATGCCCGTTTAATGCGTATGACCGATGACCACCGGCGGATTGTCGACCCGAACTATTCCCCTTACGAAGCGACCGTCAGCTTTGCCGATGGTTATCCGGCGCTGATTATTTCGGAAGCATCGTTGGATGACCTCAACCAGCGGTTAGTCGAGCGTGGCTCAGTAGCCATTCCGATGAAGCGCTTCCGCCCGAACATTGTGATTGCCGACAGTGAAGCCTATGCCGAGGACACATGGCGCGAAGCCCAAATTGGCGATATGACGTTTGATATTGTCAAAGCCTGCGCCCGCTGTGTGATGACCACGGTTGACCCCGCGACCGGCAAGATACCGAATAAGGCCGAGCCGCTGGCAACACTCAGCACCTACCGCAAGCACACGCGCGGCGTTATGTTTGGGCAGAACAGCATCCACCGCGCACCCGGCACGCTCAAGGTCGGTGATGTGGTCACCGTCATCGAGACACAGGCCGAGATGGTATAATTCGCGTAATTGAATAGGAGTCCCGCAACATGTGGTAAGTGATTTCTGAATGACGATGCCGACCGTATTCCAGTTGAATAAGTTCATTTGGAACACGGGGTTTTTGCTTGTACTCATTTCGACAATCACAACCACTTAGGAGACTCCCATGAGCCAGAAGATTCACCTTGATACCGACCTCGGCGGGGATATGGACGACCTCGCCGCCCTCGCGATGCTGCTGAAATGGCCTGACATCACCCTTACCGGCGTGACCACCAACGCCGAGTCGAATGGCAGACGCGCTGGATATGTGCGCTATGTGCTTGACCACACCGATAATAACCATGTGCCTGTAGCGGCAGGCGCGGATTTGAGCGAAGGTTACTTCCGCTACCCCGAACTCGGTTACCCGCCAGAAGCTGAGAATTGGCCGGAGGCAGTTGCCCCACACCCCAACCCGACCGATGACGCTGTTGAACTGTTGAAGGCGAGTGTTGAGCAGGGAGCGGTATTGGTGGGCATCGGCGCGTTCACTAACTTCATGCTGCTTGACCAGAAGTACCCCGGCATCCTGCGCGATGCAAAACTGTATGTGATGGGCGGCTACGTTTACGATATTCCACAGGGCTACCCGCAGTTCAACCGCGAGGACGACTGGAATATGCAGTTGGATGTGACCGCCACGCGCTACATCTTTGACCACGCCGACCCGACGCTGGTACCGCTGACGCTGACCGCTCAAACCGCGATGTGCCATGCCGATCTGCCAGCGTTGGCGAATGCGGGATGGCTCGGCAAGCTGCTGGTGCGGCAGGCGGATGTGTTCGCCCGTACCGAGAATCTCGCGGGGCGACACGGCGCGACCTCACCGGCATTACCCGCCGATTTCATCAACTTCCACCACGATCCGCTGGCCTGTGCGATTGCGCTGGGGTGGCATGAAGGGGTGACGATTGACACCGTGCCGTTGAGATTGGAAGTGCGTGATACCTACCTCTATGAAACGCCGGATGCAAGCGGCAGGCCAACGCGGTTGGTGACCGCCATCAACGCCGAAGCGTTCAATCGCTATTGGCTAGAGGTAGTCACGAGCTAAGAAGATTAAATTTCGTAGAACATTTGTTTATTGTAATACGTGGGGAGGTAAGATGTACCCACCCCACGCCGCGTCTGGTAACGGTACACAACGCTGAACCGCATCACACATAGCAAGTTACAAAGCTACTCATCACGCATACTAGCGCAAGGGGACGATATGACGTTGACTGGAACTAATAACGCGCGCAAAGAAACAACCGCGCCGCCGCGTGCCGGACGCCGCGAATGGATCGGCATGTTGGTTTTACTGCTGCCGACCATGCTAATCGCGATGGATTTGACGGTACTACACCTCGCCGTCCCGCACCTGAGCGAAGCGCTCAAACCAAGCAGCACTCAACTGCTGTGGATTGTCGATATTTACGGCTTCATGATTGCCGGTTCGCTGGTGACAATGGGTACACTCGGCGACCGCATTGGCCGTCGAAAACTGCTGATGATCGGCGCGACCGCCTTCGGTATCACCTCGGTTTTAGCAGCCTATTCAACAACACCCGCCCTCTTAATTGCGACCCGCGCGCTGATGGGGATCGCCGGCGCGACGTTGATGCCTTCCACCATGTCGCTCATCCGCAACATGTTCCTTGACCCGCGCCAGCGCACCGTCGCCATCGGCATCTGGGTTTCGGGCTTCTCGGCTGGCAGTGCCATCGGCCCGCTGGTTGGCGGCTTCCTGCTGGAACATTTCTCGTGGGGGTCGGTATTCTTGATCGCCGTGCCGGTCATGGTGCTGCTGCTGGTGGCCGCACCACTGCTGCTGCCGGAATATAAAGACCCGAACCCCGGCCGCTTTGACCTGCTCAGCGCGATTATGTCGCTGACGGCGGTGCTGACCATTATCTTCGGACTTAAGCTCATGGCGGAGTCGGGTATCGCCCTGTTGCCAGTTATCTCGGTCGTTGTCGGTATCGTCGTCGGTACATTGTTCGTGCAGCGCCAGCGCCGTTTGGCCGACCCGCTGATCGACCTGCGCCTGTTCCGCATTCCGGCGTTCAGTGCTTCGCTGGCGATTAACACCTCGGCCATTTTCGTAGGCTTCGGCTCATTCCTGTTCATCGCTCAATACCTGCAACTCGTACTCGGCCTCTCGCCCTTGGAAGCCGGTTTGTGGTCGGTACCGGGGGCTATTGCCAATGTTGTGGGTTCGAATATCGCGCCGTATGTTGTGCGGCGTGTGCGTCCGGCGACGGTGATTGCTATCGGCATGGTATTCGTCGCTGTCGGCTTGGGGATGATTACCCAGATTGGCGTGAACTCGCTGGCGCTGGTGGTCATCGGCAACACTATTTTGTCGGTGGGTTTCGGTTTCATCTTCACGCTCACCAACGATATGATTATCGGTGCCGCGCCGCCGGAACGCGCTGGTGCCGCCTCGGCTATTTCTGAAACCAGCAACGAACTTGGCGGTTCATTGGGTATCGCCATCCTCGGCAGCATCGGCCTCGCCATTTATCGCGGCCAAATTGCCACCTCAGTACCGGCTACCATGCCAGCCGAAGCCATCCATGCCGCCCAAGAAACCCTCGGCGGAGCATTCGTCGCCGCATCTCAGCTAACCGAGTCGCTGGGAACAGCGCTTACCGCCGCTGCCCGCGAAGCCTTCACCCACGCTTTGCAGGTGACATCGACGGTTGGCTTCGTGGTCGCTATCGGCCTAGGCATACTGGCGGTTGTGGCGCTGCGGAATGTGCAGCCGCATACCGAAGGTGACTCGCATGGACATGGTGAACCGGTACGCGAACCCGCCATTGTCCCGCAGGCCAAAGCCCCCGTCGGTGACTAATTAGCCGCTTCTCTACATCTCAATAGCCTTCACCTCGCTCTCCTTATTACTATGGGGAGGGCTGGGGTGGGGTTAATTGGTGCCAACCCAATTAACCAAGATAGGTTAATATCCTCAGCCATTCGACCTAATCCCCTCACCCCTAACCCTCTCCCAACCGCTGAGTACAGCTAGGAGAGGGGGTCGATGCAAATTGCATGATAAGTTCTTCGCCCTGAGGGAGAAGGATTTAGGTTGAGGGTTTATCAAAACGAGGGTGTCAACATGGCAGACTATGATCTCATTTTGCGTGATGGCTTGATTTACGATGGCAGCGGCCAACCACCCGTGCGGGGTGATGTGGCAATTAAGGGTGACAAGATCGCGGCAGTTGGCAGCCTCGGCACAGCGACGGCTGACCGCGAAATCCCCCTCAATGGCCTCGCAGTCGCTCCCGGTTTCATCAACATGCTCAGTTGGTCGGTCGAGTCGTTGATTGAGGATGGGCGGTCGCAAAGTGAAATCCGGCAGGGTGTGACGCTCGAAGTCATGGGCGAAGGCACGTCGATGGGGCCGATGAGCCCCGCCATGAAAGCCAGCCGGACGCGCGGTATCCTCGGCAACAGCCACATTCATTACGACATCGAATGGACGACGCTCGGTGAATACCTCGACTATTTAGAGAAGCGCGGTGTTTCCACTAACATCGCCTCGTTCGTGGGTTCCGGCACACTGCGCACTTACGCGATGGGCGACAATGACCGCCCGCCGACAGAGGAAGAACTTGAGGCGATGGCGAACCTCGTGCGGCAGGCGATGGAAGAAGGCGCGATGGGCATGTCCGCCGCGCTCATCTACCCACCCGCGGCTTACGCCAGCACCGAAGAATTGATCGAACTGGCGAAGGCGGTTGCCGAGTATGACGGCATGTATATCTCACACATCCGCAACGAGGGCAGCACGTTCGTGGAGGCGGTGCAAGAGTTCCTACGCATCGTGCGCGAGGCGGATGTTACGGGCGAAATCTACCATTTGAAGGCCGCTGGCAGCTCTAACTGGCATAAAATGGATGAGGTCATTAAGCTGGTGCAGCAGGCGCGGGATGAAGGCTTGCCTGTGACCGCCGACATGTATAACTACGAGTTTTCCGGCACGGGGTTGTCATCGTGTATCCCGCCGTGGGCACACGATGGTGGGCATGGTGACTTGATGAAGCGGCTGCAAGACCCCGCTACCCGCGAACGCATCAAACACGACATGAACACGCCCAGCCTCGCGTGGGAGAATATGTACAACGAGTATGGGCCGACGCGCATCCTGCTTTCCGGCTTCCGCAACGACGCGCTCAAGAAATACACGGGCAAGTGGCTGGCGGAAGTCGCGGCTGAACGCGGTACCGCACCTGACGAAACGCTGATGGATTTGATCGTGGAGGACGACAGCCGCATCTTCACCATGTACTTCTGTATGTCGGAGGATAACCTACGCAAACAGGTTCAAGTGCCTTGGGTCAGCGTGTGTTCGGATGCCGAGTCGCAAGCGCCGGAAGGTGTATTCCTCCAGCAGAACCCGCACCCCCGCGCCTATGGTTCGTTTGCCCGCTTCCTCGGCAAGTTCGTGCGCGACGAAGGGTTGATCCCTCTGGAAGAAGCCGTGCGTAAGCTCACCAGCTTTTCGGCAGAAAACCTCAAAATTAAGGATCGTGGTTGGTTGAAACCCGATTACTTCGCCGATGTGGTGGTGTTCGACCCCGCCAAGGTGCAAGACTTCGCCACACCGGACAAGCCGCACCAGTATTCACAAGGGATGGTGCATGTGTTCGTGAACGGTGTGCAGGTGCTGGCGGACGGCGAACATACCGGCGCGAAACCGGGGCGTGTGGTGCGCGGGCCGGGGTATAAGGGTTAGTTTATTATGCGATGGCGAGGGGCAGCACCCCTCGCCGTAATGACTGCTGCTCAGGGAAGGCTGCAAAAATCGTCGGTATCTTTGAAGCCTTTTGTTACCAAGAAGTTGTAAAAATTAGCCTCGGACAAAGTATAGTTTCCAACTTCGCTTCCAGAGTAGGTGGTTCCGGCAGGGCAAAGGCCGCCATCGCCCGCCACGTTATCGGCGATGATATACCAGCTTTCTTCAAATGAACCGTCATTCCCGGCATCTTGCGTTATAAAAATGCCAGTCAGGCATATCGTGTAACCACCACCGAAAAACACCCCACAAAACGTTGCTGGAGTAGCCGTAGGCACAATCGCCGTTGGTGCGAGGCTGGTGGGTATCAGCCTTGGTACAA
Source organism: Bacteroidota bacterium (assembly GCA_027492915.1). Lineage (GTDB taxonomy): Bacteria > Chloroflexota > Anaerolineae > Aggregatilineales > Phototrophicaceae > CFX2. Next base: position 6,579 of record JAPUDW010000137.1, read on the forward strand.
CCGGAATACCGGGTAGTAAGATCCCACATTCATCCGGTACTTGTTCGCGGGTCAGCGTACCATCGTTAAAACGTGCCATATACCAGCCGCATTTCCACGCCCATTCAACCTCCGCTCCGGTCGCTGAGCCATCCGCATGAAATCCGTTGTCGCATTTACCAGCCATCGTGCCACCGGTGTAACACTCATTATCGTTACTTGTATTTGGCTCTGGCGCAGCGGAAATGCTTTGAGCCGCCGGTGGATTGGTGGGTTGTACATTTCCGGGGGCAGATTGGGAATAAACGGGTAAGGCGGTGTATAAGAACAGAGCAGCGATGATGAAGGTGATGCACAATATAAGGCGATGGCGCATAAAAATCCTCTACGATGTTTTATTAATGTAGACACATCCTAAAGCAGCTACTTAATATATTGGATAAAGGTTATTAGCAAACATAGTCGCGCCCGACTTTGTATTGATTTGTGTGGAATCAACCTCGCGAACATTCGACTTAAAGGATTGGATTGGAAATGCTGCGAAAACTGCAAATACCGCAAATGCGGAATCAGCTTTTGATGGCGAATCTTAGAGAGCGAACTGCCGAATGCGCGTGAAATTCTGCAAATTCTGCGCGACAAATGGCTGTAGAGATTTTATGGCGGCGTTGGCGGCGGTATAGCTATAATCCCATTTTTCCGCCATGAGCGCCATTCATGCGAGATATATCATTATAGAGTAGAACAAAAGGGCTAAAAAGTCAAATTAGAGTCTAGTTTGAAAGTGGGAAGTCGAAAAACTTTTACTCACGCAAGAAAAGTTCCATAACCCCGTTTCATTTATCATCATTATGGTAACCAGAACAATTTTGGACGCGGCACATCCATTTGCGTTAAAGTAGAATTCTCAGTGATTTGTTGAAGATTCCCCCCATCTGCATTCACGGTATAAATATAAGTGCCATTCTGATATTGATTAGAGAAGAAAGCTATTTTGGTGCTATCGGGTGACCACACAGCATCAAATTCACTTCCGTTCAAGCTTTGGGAGAGATTGTACAAATCTGTGCCATCCGTTTTAACCACAAAAATTTCACCCGTATTGTTTTGATCTCCTGACCGAAAAGCGATCTTTGAGCCGTCTGGCGACCAAACTGGAAATTCATGATGCGCAGCCGGAGCTTCTAGAAGGCGATGCATATTAGAACCATCAGTATTGACCAGATAAAGCTCAGCATTATGAAAATCTTTAGCTGAGAGTGTAAAAGCAATCTGACTTCCATCCGGTGACCATGCTATATCGCGAACATTGGTATCAATAAGCGCACTTAGTTTTTGTAAATGACTTCCGTCGGCATTGGCAATGCATAGATATTGGTTATTGCTGCATGTAAATGCAATCTGTTTACTGCTTGGTGACCATATAACCTGAAACCCGTTATCGTTCTCGCTTGGTGATGGATCAAATATATTTGTCCCATCAGCGTCCATTACATGAATATCTGCGCTATATAATTGATTGTTCTCCGTATCTTTATTTAAAACACTAAACGCAATACGCGAACCATCCGGTGACCAAACAGGCGACCCATAATCTTCTTTCCAAAATTGCTTTACATTATCAAATCTGTGAACTTCTTTTGGATCAATTATGCCGCTTACATAAGCCGGGCAAATCAACATTATTTTTGGCGAAAAACAGATTGAGACAAAGACATGCTGTTCATCGATAATGGACTGGCTACCTATATTCTGAAATTTGTACTTGGAAGTGAAGCGCGCTTGTTTCGGTCAATTTCAAATACTCCTACTGTATAGAAATAATCAGGCTTAGCGTAATCCGTAAAAACCAATCGACCGGCGCTTGAAAATGATCTGAAAATTATTGATCTTAAGATTACGACGATAAGGACGGCACATATCAATACTGCCGCAACAGCATAGAAACGGATTTTTACCACGGTTCTACCTCGGCACAATTAAACGGTAGCGATTTCTTGTAAGTATACAAGGTGAGCCGCCGAACAATCTATGTTTTGCTATAATAAGTGCTGTTCGCAATCGACACGAGCCGTTCGCCAATTTCCATCGGCGAGCGGTACTGATCTAGCTTTGTGAGGCCATATGTCGACCATCCAATTTGAAACTGCGCTGTATAAAATCAACAATCGAACCATTCTCCGGCTGCCAGAGAGCGCCTCGGCAGGGCTTCCGTCACGCGGGATGACGATGGTTTCGGGTACGATCAACGGCGTTCCCTTTAAAACCCTGCTCGAACCGGATGGACGATATTCACCGGAGAAAAAGTCGAGCCACTGGTTTACCCCCGACAAAAAGCTGCTGAAAGACGCTGCGGCAAAGGTGGGCGATACGGTACAGGTTGCGCTTGAACCCAGCAAAGAATGGATCGAGCCGGAAGTGCCTGACGATTTAAAGCAAGCACTGGCTGCTTCGCCGGAAGCCGAGGCTTTGTGGAACGATATTACCCCGCTCGCCCGTTGGGATTGGGTTCGCTGGATACGCGCTGTCAAAACCGAGGAGACGCGCCAAAAGCACATTGAAGTGGCGCTCGACAAGCTCAACAAAGGTATGCGGCGACCGTGCTGTTTTAACCGCAACCTGTGCAGTGACCCTGAGGTTTCGCATAATTGGTCGCTGCTCGAACCGGAACAAACGAAGTAGAAGCGTTTATCAGCAAAGCATACACATATGTTTAAGTGGTATTCAGTCTTTGTTATCGGATTATGGCTAGTCATTGCTCGACCCTCTGTACATGCCCAAATTGTTATTAACGAACTGCCCGTTTCCACGCTCGATAATGACATAATCGAGGCAATTTATGGCATTGATTGGCGTATAGATGGTCAATTTTTAGCCGTAGCGACAGATTCGGGCGTGTGGATTTATACGCTCACATTAAAGGAAATCGCACATCTCTCGGTCGAGGGCGATTGGGTTTATGATGTAAGTTGGAGTCCTGATGGCTCAAAACTTGCCGGTGGTGGCAAAGATGCTAAAGTTCATATTTGGGATGTCAGCGACTTATCCAATATAAGCATTATTAGCGAACTGCCAGAATCGAACTCGGTACTTGATGTTGCATGGAGTCCTGATGAGACTTCGAACCAAATTGCAACCCGCGTATTTGAAAGCATAGAATACTTCTCGGACGCAGCAGTCTCTTATTCTTCTGTTCACGTATGGGATATATTAACCGGACAAGTTATCCAAACCCCCATTATCAATGAGGCCGGTCTTGTACCCCTCAGTTGGAGTTCAAACGGTGAAAGGTTTGTCACCAACCGAAATAAGTGGGATGCTGATTATGGATTTGTGCTGGGTGGACTTATGTTGTGGGATATACAGACCAATCGGCCAATTATGCAGCATTTATTACCGGCACCGGTAATAAAACCTCTAAGTCTTGCTTGGCGGCCTAATACAAACACATTCGTGGCGAGCGATGATGCTGGTTACGTGTTAATTTATGATGAAAACCTACAGGAAATCGGCGGCTTAACGGATGCAAATTGGACTGGCGAAACAATGTCTACATCCGCTTGGAATTTCGATGGCTCAAAACTTGCGCTGGGAAGCGATGAGGGATGGATCAATATTTGGAACATGAATATAGGGCAGCAATTAGCTCGTATTCAAGGGCACACATCGGGTCTCGTCGATCTGGACTGGAACCCGAACGATGTTTACCTCGCAAGCGCTGCTGCTGATGGTGAGCTTAAGATATGGAATGTCAGCGGACTACCTACTTTGGTTCATCTACCTACTGTAACACCCTTCCCACCCTTGGAAGTGCCTTTGCCCTCAAGCAAGTAAGGCGAATGCTAAAGCACATTTTTTAGTGCCCGGTTCTTCAGCATCATTGCTACACTGGCTTTCCCTCGCAAGCTTTCCGCCACAATCTGAATTTTTCTCCTCCGTGTTTTACTTGTGTCGTGTTTGTCCGCGAATGTCGCACATGGTTGCTCGGCAGATACCTTCTCACCTTTTGCCATCTAGCTATATCGATTGAAAAATCTTAAATAGAGTTTTTCACGTTTTGATCCTTGGGGAATATACTTTCTTCGAAATGCTGATAGTCTTGCTGCTAACTTCCATTCATCACTATTTTCAATTGCTGATAATCGATTGATTTCCTGTGTATCATTGGCAGCACGTTTCTCAAGATAAGCAATTTCTGCTTTAAGTTGCTCAATAATGCGTTGTTGAGCCGCAAGTTGGTTTTGAGGTGTTGAGATATTGATTTGTGAAGGCGTTATCTTTTGCAATTTCAACTCACTGCGCGTATCAACCATTTGGTTATACCGTTGTTCAAATATAACTCGTGCTTGTTCGTACAAGCTTGAACTTAACTGTGTATTTTCACGGATTATGTCAATCGCATCTTGTGAAATTTCAGATGGTGCAGGTCTATTAACACCAATGTTCAAGTTTCTTGTTTCTTGCTGTAGTTCCCAACCAAAGGTGTGAGCTAATAAGTCAATGGATTTATCAAAATGCTCTGCTAACCCTACAAAAGCAAAGTTTGTTAATCTTTCTTGTGCCTGTTCAAGAATAGTTGGGTCGAAATACCCATTCGGCGCATAAGCTTCCATTTGTTGCTCAAGCTCCAAACCTTGATACTGATTTGACGCAAGTTTCTCAATGATTTCAGGGTAATTCATATTTAAACCAATATATCGAGCTTGCATATTGGCATAAAGAGGTTGAGTACGTGGATCGCGAGCGAATTCTAAAAGTGATTGAGATTTAACAATAGGATAAGCATAATGTGCGGGGGAACGACGTACATGTGAGTAATGAGAAATAGTCCGCTCTAATGGATCTCTCAACATGGTGATATAAACAGGCTTTCGATGCATAAATGCATCTACATTATAGAAAAAGTGCCCGGCTATAAATTTATAGTTATCAAGTACTGTTCGGGGAGTTTTAAGAAAAGCGCTGATATGCTGAGGCGGGTGAGATTCAGTAGCATGAAATTGTTTGCTAATAAAATCAGTAAAAGAGGTTCCTGCTGTTTTAGGGATATGTAAATAGTAGAGTAAATCGTTGCCCATGAGCGTATAGGGTTGGTACGACATATGTTATCTTTCGGTAAAACATGAATTGCGTTTTGGGGATGGTCAATCTGAAAACGACTTACATGATTCAATCTCAATAGTAAGATTCTATCATGTAAACAAATGGTCGCTAGGTCAGGCTATACAAGATCAATAGGTCAGACCGTTACTTACCCATGCTGTGACTAGATTTGACAAATGTGCTCATGTTATCATTACTGTCCGAAACAACCGAGTAAGGATACTGCGCGACAAGCGCTAAACTATGCACCGTATCTACGAAGTAAAAGATAATCGCGTCAATCGCACACTCAAAGATCATTTACGCTTCGCATTTGAATACAGGGCATTTTTTGTATATTGGGTACGACGTAATATTGTCACTCGCTACAGCCAAACAACGGTTGGCTTGTTATGGGCTGTACTACAGCCTTTGTTATCTAGTCTCGTTTACATCTTAGTTTTTTCCGTTATTGCCCGCGTTTCGACCGACCCCGTGCCATACCCATTGTTTGTTGTAACCAGTCTTGTATTGTGGAGCTATTTTCAGCGTATTGTCTTTAGTGGCGCAGCGTCAGTTGTGACAAATCTTGATATTGTAACAAGGGTCAGTTTCCCTCGTGAATTTTTGCCTTTGGGAGTAGCGGTAGAAGCAATCGTAGATTTGTTAATTGGTGTTGTTATTATAGGTGTTTTATTTGCCTTATATCATCAACCGGTAACCCCCTATTTATTACTAGCTATTCCTGTCTTTATTATCCACACGTGTTTAGGATTAGGATTAGCCTTTTTCTTAGCCGGAATTTCATCATATATCCGCGACTTATTTCAAATCTTGCCAATTTTATTGCAGCTTTTACTATATGTAAGCCCTGTTATTTATCCAATCAACATCGTGCCAAACTCGATCCGCAGTTTATACTTTATTAACCCGCTTGGACCTATTTTTGCATCGTATCAAGAAACGATCCTATATGGAACGTTTTCATATCCACTTGAAATTATAGTTATTGGTATAATTTCAGTAGTAATTTTGTTCAGCGGTTATCTTTTCTTCAAACGCACTGAATGGCGTTTTGCTGATATTCTCTAACCAATTTTCCTACGAATCACAATTTATCTAATTCTACGAGAACATTTCACGTACATGACTGATGTAATACAAGTTCACAATGTCTCTAAATCCTATAATATGTTGGGAACAGTCCGTATTCGCACCCTTTTTCAAGACTTAAAGCGTGTCATTCGGCCAACTTCTTTGCCTGAAACTAGCCCTGTTCAATCACAAAACCGCAATGTATTGAATAATATCAGTTTCGACTTAAAACATGGCGAATCCCTAGGTATTATCGGGCATAATGGATCAGGTAAAAGTACGCTTTTGCGTCTGTTAGCCGGTGTATCTTTACCAACGCGGGGATATATTCGTATTGAGGGGAAAGTAGCTCCCCTATTGTCATTAGGAGCAGGTTTTCACCCTGATCTAACAGGCCATGAAAATCTATATTTGAATTGCACGTTGATGGGTCTTAGTCGACAACAATCGATTGATCGAATTGATCAGATCATTGAATTTGCCGATATTGGTGATTATATCGAAGTGCCCATCAAACGTTATTCTTCGGGTATGCTAGCGCGGCTCGGTTTTGCCGCTGCCGTTCATATGGAACCTGAGATTATTTTATTGGATGAAGTACTGGCTGTTGGAGATTACAATTTTTCCATGAAAGCCAATGCACTGATAAGAGAATTTGTTGGTAAAAGAACACTGGTATTGATCTCGCATGATTTATCCGCTGTCGAGAAACTATGTGAACGAGTAATTTGGCTTGACCACGGTGAAATGCGCCAGGATGGCAAGTCCTCTGAAGTCATTACAGCCTACACGCAAGATCAGCAAAAGCGTAGTGCTAAAACGTCAAACCGTTCTCTACAGGCAGAACAATCAATAACACAAACTGTTCAAAAACAGGTTTTTGATGAACGGGTTTCCATCGAAAAAGTAGCAGTCTACAATAAAAACGGGGACGAGCAAAAGCAATTTGAGTTTGGCGAAGACGTTATTATTCGCTGCCACATACATTTGAGTGAAGCAGTCCCTAATTTGCGTGTTGTTATAGGCATTATGGATATCGAATACAAAGCAGTCATAACCGCTTGCGATAACCAAAAATTACAAGGCGCTAGACAATGGCAGGGCGATATTATTCTCGAAGGTGTTTTCCCTGGTTTAAAATTGCGCCCACGGTCACTTGGCGTCTATATAGGTGTATCAAACCCCATAGCTTTACAACCCTTGGGTTCATGGCGAGATATTGTCCCACGTTTCTTCTCAATTGGGCCACGCCAAGATATGGAGCATCATTACTATGCTCCCCAAGGTGATTTAGTTTATACCCCCGACGTAGAAATGCACTTTGCAAGCGACTAATCGCCTGACAATTTGGCATTAGCATTACTATTTTGTTGAGAACGAGCAGTCGCAATTTCCTCAAACACGCCAATGAATTCATCTGCTGTATGTTCCCATGTCTTTTTGCCTATGTAATTATCAGCCTGTTTCATGCGTGCCTTAGTTGCCTCACTGTTAGACAGGGTATATACAATAGCATCAGCCAATGCGACAGGATCATCTGCCGGAACCAACAGAGCGAATTCGTCTTCCCGGCCTAACTCTTCAACATTTTGCGGGATAGTAGACGCTATAACTGGAGAACCATACAACATTGACTCTGTTATCATGCCGTGGACAGTGGACTCTGAGCGAGACATGCTAATTCCTATGCTTGCTCCAGCGTAAATTGCAGGCAAATCATCCTCGTGTATAAAATCAAGGATAATGATGTCTTTGCCAAACACAAATCCGGCATCTTCTATGACTTTTAGTAACGCCGCTGCATACCTGCCGCCAATTTCGCCTGTAAGATAACTGCGAGCACCAACACCTCCAATAACAAAAGGAGGGGTGTCAAATTTACGCCAGCGTAAGATTTGAAGCGCTTGAAATATAGCGATATTATTTTTATGCGTGCCTTGATACCCTGTGTTAAAGATATATCGTTTGGGCAAGTTATGTTTGGCAAGGATACTATCGATCTCTGCTTGATCCGGTCGTTCTCGGCGAACAACCAAAGGTGGCGGTCGAACAATCTGGGTATTGTCTGGTGGAATATTGTAGCGTTTGATGGCTTCATTGCGTATATAAGCCGAACCAAAAATGATCTTCTTTGCTATTTTTCCCCAAAGTGCCATCTCACGAGAAACGGAGGCTGCATTAGGCCCCCATACTTCTGTAAATTCATGAGCAAGATCATACATTGTTATAGCTACAGGTTGAGGAGTCGCTTGATTTATCGGTGTATTAGGCGAAATAAGGCGAAATGGATTTGCCAGTAAAATCGCATCATACTTTTTAGTCATAGATGCAAGCTCGTCCATACGCAAATAGGGTTGGGCTGGTGGAGATTCGATTTCGAGAAGTGCTTTTGGGGGTACATGAGTAGGAGGATTAGTGAGATACTCATAATCTCCCGAAACTACTTCTTGTATATCTTCCCGAAATAAACGACCAAGAATTGGATTGCTTAAAATACGCCGCCCCATACGGCTATACATGAGTTCAGCCCTTAGCTTAGAATTCCTTGGGCGCAATGTACGCTGTTGTACTACTCCCTGTAAATATTGAAAGGGAATAAGGACGCTCTCACTAGCAAAACGTATAAAACGGGATCGAAAATACAAAGGGGACAAACGCCAGTAACTTATTCGATCTGAGCGTCCAACTTTATTCTTTTTTCGTTTTATCGAAATGATAGGAAGTCGAATATTCGTCGGAAATTCCCATTTTGGAGCGCTAATTCCTTGGCCTTGTACTGGTGACCCCCAAATTAAATCAAATATCCAATTTTTAGGCTCACCAATTTTGACGGCCGCTTGTACCAACCCTGTAACGTATTTGTAAATACCGCCCCCCGAAACAACTAGCGCATAAATTCCTATGTGCCTGTTTAGTGATGGTGCCGGTAAAGAACGTTCTTCAGGTAGAGATGATTCGGGCAGTTTCCACTTTGCATAGGGGAGCACATCTGGAACAGTAGATGTGCTCATAATGATGTTAAAAAAACGTTCTTTCCATACTTCGGCAACATATTCTGGTCGGAAAGTCTCTAGCAGTGTCTGCTGACTTTCAATTACAGAATTTATAAATGCTTCATCGCCATCAAGGACACGTTGTAATTTGACTTTTGCTTCTTCGTATGTTTCACATGCACCCGGCTTACCTTTTCCCATAAGCTCTTCGACTAAACCACCAGTCAAATAGATTAAAGGCATCCCATATGCTACGGCTTCTAATGGATGATAATGTAAATGACGTGGTTCACGGCTATGGTAAAACATCACGCGCAGCTCTCGAAACCAACTTTGCATTTCATCATCGCTGACAAAACCCGTTACAGTTGGATCATCAACTGGAATAGGTTGGTGACCGCCGATTAAGTGTGGCAGATCGCCCAAATGGGCTTTAAATTCTCGATAAAACATTCCGTAATAGTTAGGCACACTTTCAATGCGAGGGCATATGAACAAAATGCGTTTATCTGTGCCAACCCAACGATTAGAGGCACGCAAAATGCGATCCGGCAAGGCAAGCGGCAACATAACGGTTCGATCTTGAAGTAGCTTTTCTTCAATTGGCGCAATGCTATCATAACTGGGTGTAAACCAGAAACGATCTTTTATTTGCCAAACTTTCTTCCAAAGATCATCTTCGCCCATAAAAGTAAAATATTCGCTGTAATTATGTGGATGTTCACGACCAAATACCCTGACGAGTATGCGTCCATCGAAAACCCGAACAAGATCACGAATAGGGGGGAAAAAAGAAGCTGTAATAACCGTACCAAAATACCCATTTAGTAATTCGGCAATCTCAGGGGTCACACCATCTTCATAAAAATTGTGCTGATTGAGGCGATCAATAACCCAATTAGGCAATGTTGAATGTTCATCTTCGGAAAAATCCACCGAGGCTGTGCGATATTCATTACCTGCTGGTAGTGCCTTGCTCGTGTAGACTTCTAAACCAAATTGGCGAATGATAGGTAGCTCCGCATCGCGCAGCGTAGTATGGTTGATGAGCCATGCAACGCGTTCTTCGCGGCTTCGCATCACATGATCACGGCGACGTGGACGCGATTTCCATGGTGACTCGCTGACTGCGTTAAAAATATCGATATATGCACTGGTTACATCAGCTTGTGTCCGTTTGCTAACAAAAGCTTGAGCTTTAGTCGCACGTAAGTTAGCAGCACTTGTATCATTTAGCACACTAGTAATCTGGTCGGCTAAATCCTCTGCATGATGCGGATCAAAGCTAAGAGCATAGGTATTTTCATGTCCAAAGCTTTCAGAGAGCGCTGGAATACGAGAGTGAATAAGCGGTGTTCCCAATGCCATTGTATTCAAAATCTGATAGCTCAATCCAGCTTCAGATAGTGACGGTGAGATCACCATAGCCGCAGCAGCAATCAAGGCGGGAATGTCGTTGTCATCAACTTTATTCAATTGAATTATATGTTCCAACCCCAGTTGCAGAATACGCTTCTGTACCTGCTCACCATAGCGTTGATGCGCTATATTCTGAGGCAAAACATCATCGAATTCATTATTTATGGTCACTAAAGGAAGTGAGGTCACACCACGATCTTTAAGAATGCCGAGGGCTTCAATGATTACTGCCCCATTTTGACGACGAGAAAGCCATTGGGGTGCAAAAGCAAAATGCTCTGGTAAATTATATTTCTGCCGCACAGAAATTATGGAAGCTGTAGAAATGGTAGAAGATACGGTTGATGCTAAAGGGATAACATAAGTGCGGTCACGGTCAAATTTGTATAGACTAATTGCACGATCACGAACATACTCGCTGGAAAATACAAATGCACTACCGACCTTTGCAAACATAGCTGCTTCACGTCTGTGTTGATCCGTGATAATGCCATAATCGATATCTTCAAATTCCAAGTCGTGAATACTCATGACAACGGGCGCGGGAATTGGAATGGTTGTTCCTAATGGGAGGTTTCCCCACGGCGAAGGTAAATAGAGAACATCAAACGCCTTACTTTCCTTTCCTACTAGTTGCCGAAATTCACTTAAATCAGCATTCGCATAGACTGACTCAGCATCATCAGTTTGTTGTTCGATTAAACTATCGAAAGCAGTTTCAGGCCAATCAATCGATTGATTGAAAGCATTGAATGTTTTAGCAAGTATAGAAAATTGCCACCCTAAATCTGGCAGTGATTTGTGAAGATCATTTGCAAGTTGCTTAGTGAAAGTTGTTACATCACCGGGTCTAATAGATGCACCATATATCATTACGCGTTTCGTCATAATATTACACCGCTCTTCTATTGACTTCAGATGATCACAAAATGGGATTGTAAAAATATTCATCTGAGAACTAGAGTGGCGATTGTATATGAAAATCGTAGCGCACTCTAGCCTGTGAAATGAGACCCAAGAATTAAGTTTGCAGGACTACCGTAGGAAGCGGCATATGAACAGGCGAAACAGGGGCTTTATGCTAAGATAGGCAGATTAACGACACAATTAAGCTGGCTGAAAAACTAGCAGGCTCGTTGAGTAACGATGGTGGTTGACATTGATGGAAAGAGAGGCAAGTGAAGTGGTAAAGTGTGAGTTGTTACGTGCGCAACGGTCAGGGCGTACTGTGTCCCACGCCCCCTGTGATCTGCCCCCATATGCTAAGTTCACAACCACAGCATTTGAATTTACAAAAATGCCAAAAATAATGTTCAAACATTAAACTCAATATAGCAACAGGTCTTAAAGTTTGAGCGACCCGGATCAGATCCATTTTATAACTTAGGCAGCTTCAAATAGCTAGACTACCCTACAAAACACCAATGATTATATCTATACTTACCCTTCGAGTTACTTGTTAAAGGATATTCACGTTGTCAGATTCGAATGAAACACTGTCGTTCTCACCTTCATCGACAAAACTCACTAAGCTAAAGTATTTGTTGTTTTTATTTGAAAAGCTGAGCAAATATTTTGGATTTACGCCTTATACAGTTCTGACAACTTATTTGGATGATGATCGTATCAAGCTTGATAACGCAATGAAAAAAGTTTATGAGCTGCAAGAACTTGTTGATTTTCTTCAAGAATCTAACAACCAATTAAGGGACAGTAACAAACAACTTGAAGATTTAAAGTTCCAAATAACAGGAAAACTTGTTTCTGATTACGCCCAGATTCATAAACGGCAGCCGACTTTACCAAAAACAAACATTAATTTGACAGAAGAACAAGCAAAAGACCGTTTTGATCAGGTGAAATTGGCTCTCCAAGATGCTTCATTACCTTTAGATGTCTTGTCAATAATCGATATTATTTCTGAAACACACTCAGATATTTATGTAAAAGTACTTCGACCTTTATATGAAAACAGATTAATAGAAAAAACTCCCACTTTTTGGGACATTCGTATGGCACTTAATGTAATAAGTCGCATTATACAACCGCGTCATTATCTCGAAATTGGTACGCGTGTTGGCTGGTCAACCGCTCAGGTAGTAGCCCATTCAGTTCATACAGTTGTTTATAGTTTCGATATGTGGATTGAAGGTTATGGAGGTGTGGATAATCCCGGTCAAGATTTTGTTAGAAACATGATGAGTCGTATCATTACTCCGATTACACCACAGATCAACTTCATTTCTGGAAATAGTCATGATACGCTCCCCCAATTCTTTAACCCTGAACAATATCCTCCCACTTTTGAGCTACCCGTATCCCGTCCTGAACTCTTTGATCTCATCACAGTTGATGGCGATCATAATCTTGAAGGCGCTTGGATGGATCTCATGGCAGTAATGCCTCATATCGCCATCGGTGGAGCAATTGTGTTTGACGATATTGAGCTAAGTCTAACTAATTCAGATATTGGTTTGCGTTCGGAGACATCATATCCTGATTACTATCCGTCAATGCCAAGTGGGCTTCAATCACTCAATGATGTATGGGATGCAGTCAAAAAACAATTTCCAAACTTTTCCTATTTCGAAAGTTCCGATCATACTATTTCTGTGGGAATTGGCATACGTATTTCCTAAATTCATATGTGCAATTGAACCATCGCAATTCAAAAGTAATGATCAATAAAAACGCCTGTAGCTAATTATTGGCTATATGGACGAGTAGACGACCAAGTGAATTAAGCAGACGTATATTGAGACACGCCTTTTCGCGCGTGAAACGTCAGTGCACACTGGCTTGGTTGGCATTGCGCTCAAATTCCCAAATACTAACTTCGTAGCATAAATGAGGCTGAGTTTAATTGTGCCGATCAAGGCATTGGCGAGAGAGAACGGCAATTCCCAATTCAACCCTATTGAGCCAACTGGCATGAAGTAGAGTGTAAAGACTAATCGACGCCGGATAAGACAAGCTTCAATAGCTCCCCAAGTCTCATGCAAAGTCGAAGCGATATGAATATTCAGGTTGTCCAAAACTAGACGGATTTGTAAGGTGTTGGGGAAATAAACACCCACCAAAGATCGCGTTTGTCGGGCGAGATTGGTTTGGTACGCTGTTGTTTGACGGTAACATGTCGCCATGATTGGCGCGCACCAACGGACTCCAACAGGCTCCGCTTTCGGTTAGGCCATGCAGCAGCACCAATGGGGGCTTGTCGCCACCGGTTCGCAGGTAGTGGATGTTGATACCGTTTACCGCGCAGTCTGCGCTCGTCCAATTCGTCATTCAAGCTGTCCGTTCTAAAAGGAAGAATACGAGCTTATAAAAATATTGGAACAAGGGAAAATTCACGCTTACTGATTGCAGGCAGCAATTGCATCTTCGATGGCGTGCCTTTCATAATCTGCATAATCGGGATTATCGAGTAGTTTGATCAGTGCCGGATATAGTCTTGGATCAGCTAAGATTTCAGACGCTTCAAGGACGAGTGTCCCTGCATTACCGCTTTGCAAACATTGTAGTACCAGCTCAAATGCCCGTATATCATGTCTTTTCGCAAGCCCGACTAAGCCTTCGCCGCCCGCATTACTCGTATCGTTAGCGTCTACAGCACGGTTATAAAGTGCTTCCCGAATATCAGGCGAATCAAGATCGGTTTGACTACCAAGAGCAAAAGTTGCCCAATCTCGAACTTCACCATTTTCATCCGATGACAAGTCGATCAACGCTTGGATGGCTAAAGAATCGTTTTCGGCACTTAACCCAAAAGCAATCCCAAAACGCACCTCTGGATCGACATGATTTTTGAGTTTCAGTAAGGGTTGAACTTTGCGGGGTTCGGGCGAAATATGCCCTAAGCCTACTCCCAATGAATTTAAGACCCGATTATCATTCTCTATATCCATAAGGTTGAAAAAGAGTTCAAGTGTCTCATCGAGGAACGTGCGGGTTGGTAAGCCAAGCTGTGCCAGAATATCCACACCTATAGAGCGCTCAATTGGATCAACACGTTCACATAATGTCTTGGCCGCGTCAAATACTTCGCGTGTTGCACGAGAGCGTAATACCCAGATGGCATCCCAGCCTAGATCATCAGTCTCATCGCTTGCCGTGAGCGCTAAGAGGATGAGTTCATCTATCGGTTTTTGTTCGAGCGCTTGCCGAACCTCGTCCATGTTCTGATTATTATCTGAAGCCACAATCGCCTCTCATGTTGGTGATAAGTACAGTTTACAACTCACCAATCACCCGCATAGCCAATGTCGTAAGGCGTGGTGATTTTTTGCACCTTGAACCAGCGCAGCTCGACCAACTGGCGCATGTGCAGCGCATCGTGCGCCACCCACGAACTCAGCAGTTGACCGGCTGTCCGTTCGCCGTACTCCGATTGATGTTTAGCATCCCAATTAGGCGTCTGTAAGCCTTTGAGGAACGCTAACGATTTCTCACGTTCGGCAAGAAACTCAGCAAGCGACTGTTGAAGGTCGCGCGCGTTGTAGGCGCGTTCGGTAACCCACGCGTCAGGGTGAATGGGCGGCCATTGGGTGTCGGGGTGGTTCAGCGTTAGGTCGACGCGCTGGCGGAAGTCATCGCGTTCTTCATCGACGAGGTGACAAACGACCTCAAGGATCGACCAAGACTCCGGCGATGGCTTCACCTGTGCCTCAGCCTGCGTGATGCCGGTGAGCAGTGACCGGATGATTTCGCCGCCGTGCGCGAGTTCCTGATAGAGCGTTTCAAATTCCATGTGTAGGTTCCTTTGAAAATCAGAAGTTAATCAATCGGTTGTGCCAATAAGCGCTGCAACAGCGTTTCGATTTCCGGTGTGAGTTCGACACGCTTCACCTCAAATTCATTCGTCTTTTGATTGTTTTCAATATAGGTGATTTTCATACCGCCGTCAGGATTTAGATCGAACCAAATGTGCGATTGTCCATTTTGTAAGCCATGCTCACGAGAACGTGACAAAATGAACGTCACCATTGCTTGACCTGCCCGCAATTGATGGTCATACCCGCGTTTGCGCAGTTCAGCAATGAGTGAATGTATTGATGCTAACCAATTCCAGTGGACTCTATAATTTGTAAAGTGTCGTTCTATCCGATCCCACGACTCTAAAAATGCTTTCTCAATCGCATTCTGGTCATCAATAGGTTGCATGATTTATTTCCGCATCTTCTTCACATACGCCTTGGTATCCGGTATATGCACGGGCAGGTGGCGGTAGGGCGGGCGCGGCGGTGCCACGAGGATCGTCTCGATAATGCCGCCGAGGTCGGTCGGTTCGTCGGTGGTATAGGGTGCTTTTTCTTTCCATTGCGCATCGTTCAAGCCGCGAATAACCGTCATCAACTTTTCCTGAGTCAGTTCCCACTCGTTCAGGGTTTCCGCCAGTGTTTGCCCCTGCCGCTCCTCAATGCCGCCGTAGTGGATGGCACGGCTACTGCCTTCAGACTGCATCGCTCCCACTGCGAAGTGTTCCTCGCCCTTCTCCCATGCCTGTACTGCTTGAATGGTATAGGCTTCGTAGGTGATAAGGTGTGCCAGCAGGTCTTTGAACGAAAGTTTTTGGTCGGGATACAAGCCGTAGCGGATCGTGTTCGGGCGCGTCATTTCGGTTTCGGTCAGCGTGTCGATCAACCCTCGCACTGCCGCATGTTCAATGTCAAGTTCACGAATGGCGATGTCTCGTTCGATGGTTGCCAGCATGTTGTACCTCCATAGTTTCCTATCTCTATACTACCAGATGGGTCATTCACGCTCTTTTAAACAGGGACTAGAATAGAATGATCTACAATCCGTTTCTAAAGATAGGACGGCATTTTGGAAAACTATACGTTTGATTTACACCGCATCTTCATCGGCGACCTGCCGATCCTGTTCCTCGTGGAAATTGCCCTACGAACGGCGATCATGCTGTTCTACCTCATGCTGCTCTTACGGTTGATGGGGCGGCGCAGCCTGACACAGCTTTCGTTGTTCGAGTTCGTGCTGATTATCGGCCTCGGTTCTGCTGTCGGCGACCCCATGTTTTATTTCGATATTCCCGTCATTCATGGCATGGCAGCCATCACCTTTGTGGTCATCATCGAATGGCTGCTCATCTGGGTTACGAACCGCAGCCATAAGGTCGAAGAAGTGCTGGAAGGCAAGGCAACGCGGCTCATCCATCAAGGGCAGTTTGATGTCGAAGGCGTGGATAAAGTCAGCATGTCGCGCAACGAGATTTATATGGAACTGCGTTTAGCTGGAGTCGAGCAGTTAGGGCAGGTCAAACTCTCCTACCTCGAAATGAACGGCGAGATGAGCATCTTTAAACACGAGCCGCAGGATGTGCGCGCCGGTTTGCCGCTGCTCCCCGGTACCGAACTCGGCAAAGCCCAAACCCTCCCGCTCGACAAGCCGCTCACCGAAGCAGGCGATTACGTTTGCCTTTGCTGCGGCAGTACCGTATCGTTGAAGGTGGGGCAAAACCTGCCAAGCTGCCACCGCTGCGACGACACAAAATGGATTGAAGCCAGTTATGCGGGCGTGCAAAAACAGGACGATCAATCTACAGAACAAGCAGATTCATAAAGGGCATCATGAATTCAAACCAACACGAAACCCCATTCCTGACTAACCTAATCAAAGCCCGTGACGCGCACGAGTATTCGTTCCACATGCCCGGTCACAAGTTCCTGCCGGATAAAAACCCGTTGATGTCCTCCCTCGCCGGTGCCCTGATCTTTGAGGCCGACCTCAACGAAATCAGCCCCGGTATTGATTACCTGCACGCCGCCAAAGGAGCGCTGCTGGAAGCCCAGCGTTTACAGGCTGAAGCGGTGGGTGCAAGCCGCAGCTACTTCCTTATCAACGGCTCGACCGTTGGCAATCAAGCCTCAATGCTGGCGGCAGTCCATGACGGGCAAACGGTGATTGTTCCCCGCGCGGCGCACCGTTCGGTGTATGGCGGATTGATCTTGTCAGGTGCGAATCCGGTGTACGTGCCGCCCGTGTATCACCCGCAGGTCGAATTCCCGCTGGCAGTAGCAGTCGATACCGTACGCGAGTTACTTCGCAAACACGCTGACGCGAAGGCGGTACAGATCACCTCACCCAACTACTACGGTTATCTATCGGATGTGGGCGGCCTTGCGCGGCTGGCGCACGAACACGGCATCCCGCTGCTCGTGGATGAGGCTCATGGCGCACATCTGCCGTATCATCCCGATTTACCATCTTCAGCTATTCAAGTCGGTGCAGACTTGGTGGTGCAAAGTGCGCACAAAACGCTCGGTGCGCTCACACAGGCTGCGCTGATGCACCTTAACGGCAGTTTGATCGACCCCGCCCACCTTCAGCATATCCTCGCACTGATGCAGTCGTCCTCGCCCAGTTCCTTGCTTATCGGCTCGCTGGATGCCGCCCGACAGCAGATGGCACTCAACGGTCGTGAGCTGTTAACGAATGCAATTCAGCTATCAAAATATGCCCGTGAAGGCATCCGCACGATTGGCAGCCTGTGGTGCTACGGTGATGAACTGATTGGGGAGTACGGTATCTTCGCCCACGACCCGACCAAGCTGGTCATTCGGGTATCGGATACGGGCATGAATGGGCAAACGTTCGCGGCACATCTTGCGCAAGAACACAACATTTTCGGCGAATTTGTTGACCCCAAGCACATCATCTGCTCGATCACGATTGCCGATGACCAGCAGCGCGTCGATTATCTTTTGAACGCACTGCGAACCGTCGCCGCTAAAGGCACACAAATGGCAGCCAAGGCTGCTGCACCCACCCTCGTCGCGCCTGAACTGCCGCAGATGGTCATCAACCCGCGGCAGGCGAACTTCGCCGCCACCCGCACAGTACCGTTTTCGAAAGCCATTGGTGAGGTGTGTGCCGAGCAGATCATGCCCTATCCGCCGGGGATACCGATGCTGCTCCCCGGCGAACAGATTGACGTGAATATGGTCGATTACCTGCGCTACGTCAAAGGGCAGGGGGTGTCCATCGTCGGGCCGGAGGACACCAGCCTTGAAACCGTGCGCGTGATCGCCCGTTAAACATCCATATTGAGGCAGGTGAAGGCCGCGCGTCCGGCATAAACAGCGCTCGAACCCAACTGTTCCTCAATGCGGATAAGCTGGTTGTACTTGGCGGTGCGGTCGCTGCGGGCGGGCGCACCAATCTTCACCTGCCCACTGTTGAGGGCGACCGCAATATCGGCTACCGTGTTGTCCTCGGTTTCGCCGCTGCGGTGGCTGGTCACCACCGACATGTGGTGGCGCTGGGCAAGCTGCGCGGCGGCAAAGGCTTCCGTCAGCGTGCCGATCTGGTTGACCTTCAGCAGAAGCGAATTCGCGGCCTGTTGGCGAATGGCTTTCTGCAAAAATTCAACATTGGACACCAGCAAATCATCACCCACAAGCTGCACTTTATCGCCAACCCGTGCCACCAACTTCGACCAATGTTTCCAATCGTTTTCCGCCAGCCCGTCTTCAATCGAGATAATCGGGTAGCGCTGGCACCAATCCGCCCATACATCGATCATCTCATCCGGCGAGTAGCGTTTGCCTTCGCTGCTCAGGTGGTAAAAACCGTCCTCGTAAAATTCCGATGAGGCAGGATCAAGCGCGATAAAAATATCTTCACCTGCTTTGTAACCCGCTTTGTCAATCGCCTCGATAATCACGTCCAGCGCTGCCTGATTGCTGCCGAGCGATGGCGCGAACCCGCCCTCATCCCCGACTGTCGTTTGTAACCCGCGCTTGTGCAGAATACCTTTCAGCACATGGTAGATTTCCGCACCCCAGCGCACCGCCTCCGTGAATGACGCCGCGCCAACGGGCATCACCATAAACTCTTGGAAGTCGCTGCTGCCTTCGGCATGTTTGCCGCCGTTCATAATGTTCATCATCGGCACCGGCAGCACATGGGCGTGGGTTCCACCGAGGTACGCGTACAGCGGCAGACCAACACTTTGGGCAGCAGCGTGGGCGACTGCCAAACTCACACCCAGAATGGCATTCGCGCCCAACTTGGCTTTAGTGGGTGTGCCGTCCAGTTCATTCATTACCGCGTCAATCCGCTTCTGCTCCAGCGCCGATGTGCCGAGCAGGGCTTCGGCAATCACGCCGTTCACATGACCAACCGCCGTTTGCACCCCTTTGCCCCCATACAGCTTGCCCCCATCACGCAGTTCGACCGCTTCGTGCTGGCCGGTTGATGCACCGCTGGGGACAATCGCCCGACCAAATGCGCCATCCCGCAACCGTACTTCAACCTCAACCGTCGGGTTGCCGCGTGAATCCAAAACTTCGCGCCCGTGAATCCGTTCAATAATCGACATCGTAATCTCCCTCGCAAATGATGTTCAACTGTTAAAAAACAATATTTACAGTCTGGTCTAATGGCAGTTCACCGTCGATAGAGTAAGATTTAAAGGGTAAGTGACAGGAGATTGATTCCTACTAAACCGGATTTAGTGGGGCTAAAGTGTTTTGATAGGCGATGTATGACTCATTCCAACACAGATGAAATTTTCGCGCAGCGGTTGACTCAAGCCATTGATGAATTGGGCGTCACCGGCAAGGAACTGGCTGCCGAACTACACCACAGCGAGGCGACGGTCAGCAATTGGCGGCACGGCAAATACCTGCCCGATGTGGTTACGCTGGTTGCCATCGCCCGTTATTTCGGCAAATCGGTTGATTGGTTTTTGGGTGCATATGACACAGCGCAAGCGGTTCGACGTGAACACAAAGGCATCGCATGGAGCGTCAATATCCCCCCGAACGCGCATGGGCAGCAGCGCCGCGAAATCAGCCTCGGTGTGCTGCTGTTCGAAACGCTGGTGCGCCAGAACATCGACTTGAACACCGTGCGCGGGCTGGCGGACTTTAAGGACTATGACATCGAAACGCTCTATGCCTTTCTCAAAATCGCCCTCCATGCCAACGCCCTACGCATTGAACACATTCCCCGCAGCGCCGACCTTGAACAGCGTATCCAGCGGCTTTACCCGCACCTGCGCGAAAACTCGGTCATCGTGGCGGATATTCAGGATAAAAACGATGGCACCCTCGTCCGCGCCGAGTTCGTGGCCTTTTTAGCGGCAAATGTGGTGCTGAACACCATCCAGTATCCTGACTTAATAGGAATCGGTTCCGGCTATACCATGCTGCGGATGGCGGAACTTGCCGTACCATCAATGGATCAATTTCGCGGGACGACATGGGTGCCGCTCATGTCCTTCCGCGAGACACTGACCAACCACTACGGCGCGAACTTCATCTGCGAACTGCTGGCGAACCGCTTCCCCAAATCCACCCACCAGTATTACCCGTTTGATACCCATTCACACACCGACGACATCCTGCAAACCCACGATAACCTGCGCACGGCCTTTGTTTCGATGAACGGCCTCGGTCGTTCCAGCCGCAGTTCCAAAACAGCACAGGACACAGGTGACTTCCGCACCGCCGACTTTGGCGAATTCGCGCGGCTCCGCCGTGTCTATCAGCGCTTGACAACTGCCGATATGCGCGAACGGATTGGCGGCTCGTTCCTCGGTTATGTCTTTGATAAGCAGGGGCAAATCATTGAGGAAATGATGGATGATGTACAGCAGGAAGTGAAGCAGATCGCCCTGCCGCGCTGGAAAGCCATCAACGGACGCGGGCGTGTGTGGGTGGTGGCGGCACGGCTGTATAAAGCGCTGCCGGTATGGATCGCCATTCGCAGCGGGTTAGCCAACTCACTAGTGATCGACAACGAAATCGCCGAATTTATTCTGGAAGCCGAACGCTAACTTTAAATCGAGGTGGATAATGGAAGATCACGATAAGCAGATACTCGACGACTCACGGGCAATCTGGGACGCGAACGCCGAAGCATGGGATAGCCGAATCGGTTCCGGCGGCGGCTGGCAAACTGTTTTTATCGCCCCGACGGTTGAACAGATGCTGAATATCCAAGCCGGTGAGCAGGTGCTGGATATTGCCTGCGGGAACGGACAGTTCTCTCGGCGGCTGGCAGAGCTTGGGGCATCGGTCGTCGCCTCGGATTTCAGCCCGAAGCTGATCGAACTGGCGCAGGGGCGTACTACCGAACACGTTGACCGCATCACCTATCATGTCACCGACGCAACCGATGAGGCGCAGTTGATGGCGTTGGCGGGTACACAGGACACACGCTTTGACGCGGCAGTCTGTATCAACGCCATCATGGATATGCCCGCTATCGAGCCGCTGTTCCGCTCGGTCGCCAAGCTCCTAAAGCCGGAAGGCCGCTTCGTGTTCACCGTCATGCATCCGTGTTTCAACGGGCTGGCGATGGGGATGCAGCCGGAATTGGACGGATACGACAGTGAACCCACTTACTCGATCAAAGTCTCCGGCTATTTATCCACCGAACGCACAATGGGTTTAGCCATCAACTCACAGCCGCGCAAGCAGTATTACTGGCACCGCCCGCTGCATGTCCTGCTCAACAGCGCCTTCAGTAACGGCTTGGTGATGGACAGGTTGGAAGAACCCACACTGAAAACCGATACACCCCCCAAAAGCGCCTTTGATTGGGCAAACTACGATATGCCGCCGCTGTTGTTCGTGCGCTTGCGCCCAGCGGGTTAGATCACCTAAATTTGAACATTCCTCCGTCACACCAAGTAATTAGGCAAAGCTGCAAGGATATTGAAGAATCATAGACAGCGTGGAAGGATTGTCGGTTGTTGCTTCACACTCGTTTTCCCGAATATCATCGGAGGAAACCATCATATTCACCAATGTGATCCCCAACCGCATTCTTGAAGTCGCTTTAGCAGACTTGTCTTATGGTTAGCTGGATGGCTTTAGCCTCCAGCGGTGCAAACGGCTATCTATTTATCTTGCGGACTGTTCCTACAAAATGCGTTATTCTCGCCTAAATTCTGATGTAGGGACGCGATACAAGGCTTGTCCGGTACTCGTTTTGGTCTTACTCACGCGAGAAGCAAGATTTATGACTACAATACGCACGTATTTTCGCGGCGAGCATTTGCCTTTGAAGTCGCTTTAGCAGACTTGTCTTATGGTTAGCTGGATGGCTTTAGCCTCCAGCGGTGCAAACGGCTATCTATTTATCTTGCGGACTGTTCCTACAAAATGCGTTATTCTCGCCTAAATTCTGATGTAGGGATGCGATACATCGCGTCCGGTTTTCTAAAATATTGACCGCTTAAACGGCTTCTAAACGTGATTGTGTCTACAGCGAAAAGGGGTAAAAATGAGAATACCAATTTGGATTTGCGATTTGTTGCCAGCATTGTTAACGCACGTTACAATTCCGCGGATTATGTTAAGGTACGTCCTCGCTCCAAAATTATGCTGACTGTTCTTAAATAAACAAACAACATTTCCAACGGTAACTTCTTGAGCCGGTGAAGGCTGTAGCGTATGAACACTTTAATCGTCCGCCGCTTACTACAAGCTATTCCGACTTTGTTCGGGATTTCGATCCTGTCTTTTATGCTCATGCTGGCAACCCCCGGCGATCCAATCACGACCATTACCTTCAACCCGAATTCGAACCCTGAAACCACTATGATTTTGCGCCGTCAGCTCGGCCTCGACCAGCCGCCGCTGGTGCAGTATCTCTACTGGTTAATCGGGAACGATTGGCGCAAGATTGACATCGACGGGGATGGTGAAGGTGATGTCATGGGCACGCGGCAGGGTGTGCTGCGCGGCGATTTCGGCCAATCCATCGGCTTGAAGCGTCCCGTCCTCAGCATCATTGTCGAACGTATTCCGGCAACGCTGCTGCTGGCGATTCCGGCGGTACTTATCGGCTATTTGATCGGTATGGTCATTGGCGTGTTGGCGGCGATCTGGCACAACAGTTGGTTTGACCAGTTGTCACGGGTGCTGTCGGTATTCGGCAGCGCGATACCGGCCTTCTGGCTCGGTCTCATCCTCATCATCTTATTTAGTGTCAATCTCGGTTGGCTGCCAATGGGCGGGATGCGCGACATTACCAGAGTCGATACGGGATTTAATATTGCCGAGAGTTTGCGCTATATGGTGATGCCCGTGACGGTGCTTTCACTCGGTATTGTTGCGGTCGTTTCACGTTACACCCGTATTCAGGTGTTGGAAGTGTTGGGGCAAGATTACGTCCGCACGGCCTATTCCAAAGGCTTGAGCAATTTCTACGTTAACTTCTATCATGTCGCCCGTAACGCCCTCATCCCCATCATCACCCTTTTGGGCGGCGCACTCGGCGCGCTGTTGGGCGGCGCGGTCATCATCGAACAGGTTTTTAGTTGGCCGGGGCTGGGACGGTTGGTGATCGAGGCGGTTTCGCAGCGTGACTATCCCCTCATCATGGGCAGCGTGGTCATCAGCGGGTTTATGTATATTCTAGGATTACTGTTTAGCGACATTTTGTACGGCTTAATCGACCCGCGCATCCGGCTTTCATAGGAGAACATCATGGCTGAGGGATTGGTAAATAACATCGCAGACCCGACCCTTGCGGTCACTCAAATCAATGAACTCCCTAAAGCTTCACGTTCATTGTGGGGCGAAGCCTTCAAGAACTTGCGGCGTGATAAGCTGACGATGTTTGCATTAACGGTGCTAATCCTGCTGACGTTGGCTTGCGTGTTCGCACCACCCCTGCTCGAAAATGTACTGGAACTCAACGGCAACCGTACCGATGTCGTCAACCGCTACAAGCTCCCCGGTTACAAGAACAACATCCTCGGCACCGACCAACTTGGCCGTGACCAATTGGTACGCCTATTGTACGGTGGGC
The DNA here is from genome assembly GCA_027492915.1 of Bacteroidota bacterium. GTDB lineage: Bacteria > Chloroflexota > Anaerolineae > Aggregatilineales > Phototrophicaceae > CFX2. Next base: position 30,935 of record JAPUDW010000137.1, read on the forward strand.
GTGTGTCGTTGGGCGTAGCTTACGGCGCGAGCATCATGTCGATCACCATCGGCCTGATCGTAGGCATGATTGCCGGTTTTTACGGCGGCATTGTCGATGATATTGTGAGCTGGTTTATCAGCACCCTATCATCCATACCAAGCATCTTTCTACTCATATTAGTCTCGGTGGTCTTTGCACCCACGGCGGAAGTTCTCATCGTGTTACTCGGTTTACTCGGCTGGGTGGGGACATGCCGCCTCGTGCGCGGCGAGGTGCTGTCGCTCAAAGAACGCGAATTTGTGGTCGCCGCACGGGCGCTTGGTGCGCCGCCTTCACGGATTTTTATACAGCACTTGTTCCCGAACGTGGTGTCGCTGGTCATCATCTCGCTGACGATTGATGCCGGAACACTGATCTTGGTCGAGTCCGGCCTAAGCTATTTAGGCTTGGGTGTGCGCCCACCGACACCCTCGTGGGGCAATATGCTCGCCGAGTCGCGCAAATTCCTAACCACCGGTACCCATCTCATCGTTTGGCCGGGGGTTATGATTATCATCGTCGTGCTGTGCTTCTTCCTTGTGGGTGATGGCCTGCGTGACGCGGTTGACCCGCGCCAAAAGAAATAGTCCCTACCTAACCCCATCTCGATATGATTACCTCCCTGTTAAGATGGGAGGCTGCGTAGCGTGGGTGGGGTTTCTTATACTTTCCAGTTGCACCCCCTTTCCGCTACAATCATGGGATGAACCTTCTGACTTCCTACCTTTATAGGACAACCTTAGATGGCAGGTAAAGATCGGCACATCCTTGTGACCGGGGGTGGTACTTTCCTCGGTGATAATATCGCGGCGGCTTTGCTGGCCGAAGGCGCACAGGTCACGCTTCTGGTACGCCCCGGCGCGGAGGACAAACTCGGCCCGTTAGCGCAGCGCGTCCGCTGGATCGCAGCCGATGTGTGGAATCCGGCGAGTTTGCGCGGGCGGGCGCGGGGTCATGCCAGCGTCATTCACACCGTCGGCAGCATGGTAGCCGATCCGGCACAGGGTTCCGACCATCACCGCCTAAACTTCCTATCCGCCCGAAACGTCGCCAATATGTGCGTCAGCGACGGTGTGCCGCATATGGTGCTGATGAGCAGTGTCCGCGCCCCGTGGGTGAATGGTAATTACCTCCGTGCCAAGCGTGAGGCCGAAGCATATATGGCGCGGGTTGGCCTCGCCTCAACGGTGATCCGTGCGCCGGTGGCCTATATGCGTGGCGAACGCCGCCATCCGTTCTATGTGCTGATGACTATCCTCGGCAGCACGCCGGTTGTGTCGTGGTTCTGGTTCGGGCGGGCAGCCCCCATGCCGGTCGATATGCTGGCGCGGGGTGTGGCACGCATTACCCTCGACAAAAACCGCACCAAGTCGATTTACTATGCGCCCGACCTGCGTAAGCGCAATACCGCCCGCGAAGCCCGCCGTGCCGCACCCGTGCTGCCCAACGAAAGTTTGCCTCAGCAGCGGCAGGTGCATCCGTTTGAACTGCTCGATGAAGACACGCCGTTTGGCTGGCTGCCACCCGATACAAAGGACGACAAATAGACTCTTATAAAGTTCTTATCTTCCCTGCGTTTTACTCTTCTGTGTGATGAACTTTGTTATGCATTTTCGTATCTTCGCTGGATTCCCCTTCATCTATTTGAGTATCATACGAGTATTCAGTAATAGAACTAAATAAGTATCCTTTAATTGCCCTTACATAGTTCGTTGGTACCATTGAGCCATAGGAAACCTTGATCTAAAGTCAGCATATCCATCCTGAGGTAACACTCTTATTACAAATTGGGATACTACGCCGCATGATTAGTAACCGCAAAGCTGGCTTGTTTGTGCTGCTGGCTGTCGTTTTCTTCACACTCACACCTTTTTTGGGTACCGACCTTAACAAAATCGATGCTGCATCCGGTAACATTTACTGGGGTGCGCATCTTTTCGGCAAACCGCCGGAAGCCGCTGCTTTTCAACCGGGCGGTGGCGTCCACTTCTTCGAGAACAACATCTCACGCAAGGGGATGCCGATTATCGCATGGGGCGCACCGTGGGAATACCCTGCTGGTACCCTGCTGCGTTTCCAAACCTCCTATTTCAACAATGTCCGCAATCACGGTTCAATCCCGATGTTGGATTGGGGCTCGTTTAACCCCAACCTTGGCCCGAACCAACCGAAGTTTAAACTGTCGAACATTGCTCGCGGTGACTTCGATGCCTTCATTACGCAATGGGCGAGGGATGCGAAAGCATGGGGGCATCCGTTCTTCCTGCGCTTCAATTGGGAAATGAACGGCAACTGGCAGTTCCCGTGGAGCGCCCAACTCAATGGGAATACTCCCGCTGACTACGTGGCCGCGTGGCGCCGTGTACATAATATCTTCACTAACGTGGGCGCAACCAACGTTACATGGATTTGGGCACCCAATATCAGCACATGGAATACACTGCCGATGGCGCAGCTTTACCCCGGTACTGCCTATGTGGATTGGATTGCCTTGGACGGCTACAACTGGGCTGGTTATCAGCAGATGCCGTGGCTGAGTTTTTCACAGGTGTTCTCCGGTGACACAAAGCTGGTTTCAAATAGTAAGGACAGCATCAAGGAAATTACCCAACTTGCCCCCGGTAAGCCATTAATGATCGCCGAATTTGCGACCGTAGAATCGGGTGATGGTGGCGCGGCCAAAGCGGCTTGGGTTAAAGATGCGTTTAGCAATGCGATCCTCAATAAATACCCGCAGATCAAAGCAGTGGTCTGGTTCCATTGGGCGGACGGCGGTATGTCATGGCCGCTTGGCTCAAGCTATGCATCGCGTGATGCTTTTGTGGCTGCCATTAGCAATTCAACCTACTTCTCGAATGTATTCGGGAATCTCGGCCCCGGCAAGATCCCTGCCCGCCGCTAACAACAGTTTGCACTAAACCTGAAAGCCTGTGTTTAACCGCACGGGCTTTTTTGTTGCTTTAGCTCAACCATCGAGCGCTTCACGGATTTGGGCGAACTGCGGCAGGTGCGATATTTCGTGTCGGGCGAAGTAGGTGGTTTGCGACAGCACATTTTGTGCGCCGAACTCGTCATGCCAGCCTTTGCGCCACCAATCGGCAGCCGGCAGCGCCTTGAGCTTCTCGACAAGCTTGTGGCGCAGGTCGAGATAGCGTTCCAGCACCTCGCCCGTCGATAGCGCTTCTTGGTCTTTTTGCGCCCACACCGCTTTGCTGGCGAGGTTTGGGTTATCCTCCGTCAGCATCAGGTCAATGCGCTCGCTCAGCAGTTCCTGCGCCATCAGGATATGGGCGAGCAGTTGGTGCATGTTCCATTCGTTGTGCGCGGGTGCAATCAGCAGTTGATCGGGTGAGAGGTCGGCAAGCTGTTCCTTGATGATGATCGGATTGCCTTCCAGCGCCTTGAACACCTCTGCCGGAGTCATCTCATCAAAATACCAGATGCCTTTAAACTCTTTTAACGCGAGGTGATGATCGTGGTTCGTGGTGATTTCCGGCGGCTCACCAAGGAACAGGCTGCCATTGGTGCGGCTGACATACAGGTCAGGAATATCGGCGTAGGGGATGGTGCGATCCTCGCGCACGGACTGCCAGCCTTTTTCGATGGCGGCGATAATCGTCGGGTCGGTTTCACTTGCTTGCAGGGTTTGCAGGATGCCCGCCACCGCAATATCGAGGTCGGCGTGGCGCGGGATACCCGCCGCGTTCGAGGCTTTGATCTCCGCCGAGTAAGCCAGCGCCCACAGCATCTTGGCGAGGTTGTAATACCCACCGGCTTCCAGCCCACGCGCGGTTTGAATGAGGTTGAGCAAATCCACATATTCGTTTGCAGGCATGGCATCGTCCCTTCTGTCATGTGCGATTGTGCTTAGATTAACGCATAGAAGAAGGAGATTGGCAAGTTAGTAACCATCTATAATCAACAACACTTGCGGCTAGACGCTTATGCCCTAATAACCCACGTCCGCAGTGAAAGGTTTTCATACACTCCGAAAAGATCAGTCAGGTCAATGATTGAAATGTGCAAAGTTGAGTCTGTGCGCCAATAAATGAAAGTCGAATAAATTGATGTATCAAGTGCTAAAGTGACAGGCGTATAGGCCAAGGTTTCTAAATCGACGATGCCGGTCGTCTTTTTTTCGCCATCAATCGTATGAATGACAATCCGTTTCTCGTCCGGCGAGATGTCACCCAAGGAATAGTTACCGCTTATGATTTCACGGGTATGATCCGCCGCCAAATCCACCAATATAGTTTTGAGTTCTGGTTCATTCCAGTAAGAGGTAATCAGTAACTTTGGCTCGTTATTGTCCAACCACCTGAACGAAACCGAGTCTGCCTGGAATAATCCTTTGTGCAAGAGTTTTGCGTTCGTAACGTCAACCACATAGCAGGAAAGCCCTTTTGCTGTCTTTGCTTCCTCCAACACGAACATCAAATCAGGTATATCTGACCACCAATTGGTATCCTTAATTTGAAGTTCGGTACATGTGCTAGTGATTGTGCTGCAAGGCAGTTCAGCAATAACTTCTTCGTGTTGAGCGATCAAATCATATCGGTAAAATTGATAATGGCTCTGGTTGTAGCCGATGTAATAGTAAAAATACTCTGATGCCTTATAATGTATCTGTTGTGGATAAGGTGTGCGGAAAAGCTCAAGGATTGTTTTGTTGGCAATATCCAGCGTGTAATAGATAGAGTTGTCATCACCTCTGGCAGTAAAATACAGGACTCCGTCTTCATAGGTTACTCCGCTAAATGACCAATCTCCTGAGAGTGCAAGCGGAATAGGTTCGCTCCATTTGTCATCCGAATGAGCATAGATAGCGAATAAATAATTGCCACCCTCATTTTGAATGGGTGTCGATACGAACAGATAGTCAGAGGTTTGTATCTGAATAGGATAGTCCCCGTTATTCTCAATACTTGAGCGAATAATGTCACTCATTTCATCGCCCATCTCAGCTCCAAACAGCCCTGTTTCGTAATTTCGTACACGAATATTTTCAGGAGGATTGGAGAAAAAAAGACCCCAATATAATCCCTCGTCACACGGGTACACTTCCGGTTCTTGTATGCTAAATAAGCCTGTTTCACGGTCAAACTCAAATAAGGAAAGTGTGGGTGGGCATCCGCCTTGCATATCAGGTGGCGATTCAGATACTTCAAAATTGCCATTTTGCAAACGGTCGGTCTGAAAGGAAAATGCTTTTAATTCATCTGGTACAGGGAAAGTCTCCCATTGTTTCGCCTCTGTCCCCAGAAAATAAACAACTTGGTTAAAGTAATCCGCGTTGAGTTCGGCAAGTGTCTCAACGACTTCCACATTGGCAGTCAGCACCGCTTCAGGTTTGAGAACAGGCAGAGAGGCAGCAATAGCCTGAACATCGTCATTTCTTTGTGCAGCAACTAAGGCGGTCGGCGCACTAACGAGAGCCAAAGATAGAGAAGCCACTAGCGTAAACAATCGTTTGTTGTTCATTTGCCGTCCTAATCCTCGCAAACACCAAAGTGCCTTTGCTTCCAACTTGTCACTTGCCACTTAAAACTATAAACTAAGTTTACTTTCGGTTAACCCGACAAACTGTACTCAAACCCTCCGCTAACCCGCTTAACATTCGCACTCCCTCAAAACCGTTAGCGTCAACCGCCCTTAAAAGCTACCAAATGGTCTTCCAAATGGTCACCCTTTCGCCGTCTATTTCTGCTAACCTGTTGACAGAGCCAACCGCATCTGGCTTCCTCCATCGCTTGCGGGGAGGTGTCGCGTCAGCGACGGAGGGGGTTTCCTCTGCAACTTAACAACTTATTTCGCGCCGCATTTGCTGCATACTCAGCGTATTTGACTGGAAACTTGAGACTTGTCACTTGAAATGATAACTACTTTGGCAATCTTGGCGGCGGCAGGCTTTCACACCACTTTTCGCCAAATTTGCCAATACACTAGCCGAGGATTAAAACGCTTGGTAAAACAATTGCCATTTGAAATTGCCGAAATCGGTACGCGCCAAATCTGCAACGGCCTTACTCCCTTCCCTGTTACTACGGGGAAGGGTTGGGGATGGGGTATCTGACAACTCCGACTTCGCTGCCAACGACGACATAAAATGCACGAGTGAATCTGAAGAAATTGAAGAATCTTACGAATTTTCGGCAAATCGCTCCCTCACATCCGCCGAATAGAATTGTTCAGGAGTGAATTTTGCGAATCAAGTGAATCAAATTGAAGAGAACGACTTGATTGGAGCTAACCGCTAAATGGCAGCCCACTGCCGCCGCCGCCGCCAAAGCCGCCATAAAATTGCTTTCGTAGGAAGCTGACGACTTTTCTGGAGCTAACAGCCAATCGCTAACCGCTGTCTTGTCTTAAGCTGACGACTACCAACTACCGACTACTTGATGCAGCCGCATTTCGAGTTCGCTCAGCATGAAGGCCGTTGCGCCCCACACCTTGCGCCCACCGACGTTGTAATAGGTGACGGGTACGCGGCTGCCGTTGAAGTCCCAATCCTCGGTCAGCTTGGTTTGCGGGGCGAGTAGGATTTCGATGGGCAGCGAAAAAACCGACGCGACTTCATCAGGGTTCGGGTTGTAAACAGGCGGCACAGGGACGAAAGCTACTGTCGGGAACACCTCAAAGTTGCTCGGCGGGATGTACAGGCGGGAGAGCATACCAATAATCTCGATGCCTTCGCAGATGCCAAGTTCCTCGCAGGTTTCACGCAGGGCGGTCGCTGTGAACGACTCGTCCTCAGGGTTACGCCGCCCACCAGGGAGGCTGATCTGCCCGCTGTGCGAACTGAGCGTTTCGGTACGCTGGGTGAGGACGATATGCAGGCTGCCATCCGCTTCGGGATAGGTCAGCATCAGCACACCGGCTTGGCGCGGCACAATGCCCTCCGCAGGTGTTAAGCGGCGGTTCATCGGCGCGAGGTTGGTGTGGGCAATCGTCGGGTCAAAGTCCGGCAGGTTGACCGCTTGAGTCAGAATGTCGAGCGTTATCATGAGCTATCACATCAGGTCGCGGGTTTTAAAACGGAACCGCGTTTACATTTCCATCCACACGCGCAGTTGGTTGTACTGGCGTTCATAAACTTTGGCGTTTTCGGTCAGCGTGGCAGCAGGTTCGACAGCTTCTTTGGGCAGCAGTTGGATGCGGATGCGGTCAGCACCCGGTCGTCCGGCCTTTTCCCAGTTGTCGAGTACACCTTGCAGCGCGAACATGGCATCCGCCGCGCCGAACATATTCACATCGCCTTTGCCGCTGTAGCGCACGAAAACCGCGCTGCCACGGGTCATAATGGCAAAACCTTCACCCTCAAGGCCGAAGTCCTTCTGCTTTTCGCCCACGCTGTACATGGCGAATAGATAACCTTCGGGCATATTCAGGGTCAGGTACGGCACAAACCCCCGCCAATATTCGGTGGCGGTGAGCGAGGCGCTCAGGTAGCTAAACTCGGTGTCATCGAGCAGCAGGGCAGATAACGCCGCACCGTCGAGCTTGTTAGCATCGTTGGAGGACAGCACCAGCGTTGAACCGCTGACACGGCGGGTTACGCTCGGCCCCGCCGCAATCCCCCGCAGCGGAATGAAGCCGCACGGGATGTTGTTCCGGCTAAACAGGGTACCGTCCGGCTGCAAGACAAACGCCGCGCTGACCTGCATACTTTCCAACCAGATCGGCGCGACCATTACGCCATCATGCTTGAGCTGCTTGACCCACGCCGGTGGAATATCCCAAACGGCGACGGTTGCGATAATCCGGTCGTAGGCGGCACGGGGGGCATAACCCATCGCGCCATCTGCACTGACGATGTTGATCGCCGAGCCGAGGCGGGCTTTTTGCAAGTTGGTGCTGGCGCGCTGTGCCAGCAGGTTATCGAGTTCAACCGAGGTGACATTACCTCGTTCACCGACGATGGTTTGCATCACGGCGGCGTTGTAGCCGGTACCCGCGCCGATTTCCAGCACGTTATCGCCCTTCCGCAGCCGGAGCTGACGCAGCATAATCGCCATCATGCTCGGCTGGCTGGAGGAACTGAGGACGGTACCGTCGCTCTCGCGCTTAATCGGGATGGCCTGATCGGAGTAGGCCACATCCAACGGTTCATCGGGCAGGAACAGGTGGCGCGGCACAGCTAAGAAAGCCGATTCCAGTGTGCTATCCAGCAAGCCTTCCTGCTGTTTCAGTTCGGCGACCAGCGCTTTGCGATACTCGTCCGGCGTGTTAGGTGACATACCACGCCCGCCGCTTCTTCAGCGAAACACCGGCTTCGACATCGCTGCGCCGTGCGGTTTTCACACGACCACGCGCGTCGATGTGCACCTGTCCTGCGCGTTGCAGGCGGGCAAATTCTTCCGGTGTAATGGCGGGTGCTGGTTCACCACCGAGCCGTTCTAAGCGCTCATCCATGTTATCGACGGCAGGCGGTGGCGCGGCATTCTCCGGCATAGAGGGCGGTGCAGGCGGCACGGCTGGCGGGACGTTGTTTTCTACAGGCATATTGTCGTTGTTGACCGGCAGGTTATCGGAGTCAGTCATTGTTCGTTTTCCTCTGCATTACCTTCCAATGTCAGGCCGCTGGCACTCATCAAATCGTCTAAGGAAAGGTTGGTGCTGGCCTCGCTGGAAAGATCATTTCGTAAAGCGTCCCCGCAGACTAAACAGTTGGGGTCACGTTCGATACTCACCCATTCGGCGGAGTACGGTTGGCTGATATGCCCACTGAGTATTTCGAGGGCGGTATTCGCCAGTATGACGGTGTTGGCGGGCATGTGTTTATAGATGTTCGTTGTCGCCAGCAGCTCGTTCAGCGCGAGATCCGCTTGTGTTGCCGCGACCCGTGCAACGTGCAGCCACAAACCGGGTTCAGCTTCCAACGTGCCATCTTTACCAATCATACCATAATCAAGCTCTTCTCCCGCCGGAAGTGTTGAGATCGCCAACCCTTCGCGCAGTTCCGCCGCCCAACAGGCATAACACGGGCCGTCGTAGGGGTGGATGACCACCACGTCGCCACCTTCGCCGCGCTCGTAAACCCCCGCGTATACAGCGGTCAGGTTGCGCTTGAGGCAGGCTTGGTTGAGCACATACTTCGGGCCTTCGCCATCAACACCCGATATCAGCAGGTCGATGTTATCAAGCGCGTCCATGTGCTGCTCGATACGACCGAAGCGCACTTCGATTTCCGCCTCTGGATTACGGGCGCGGATGAGTTCGGCTACGGCTTGCACCTTCGGCTGCCCGATAAAGCGCGTATCCGCGACATGACGGGCGATGTTGGTGCTCTCTAATAAGTCGTCGTCAACCAGCACAAACTTACCCACGCCGCTCATCGCCAGCGTGAGGGCGACAAACCCGCCGCCGGAGCCGAGGCCAACGATGCCTACCCGCTTGGTCTTGAGCAGACTCAGGTTATCCGCACCGATGAGGCGTTCCACACGGTCAAGGTTCATGGCTTTTCCTCCGGCGCGGGGGTTTTAGCGGCGGCTTCGACTGGCGCAGGGTCAGCAGTAGTCGATGGCGGCGGCGTGTGCTTGATGCCGAGTGAGTCTTCCAGCGCGAAGATGTAGTCGAGCAGGTGACGGCCTTCCGACCACTTCCAATCCGGCGGGTCTTTCACCGCTTCTGACCGCATCCACAACTCACCGAATACTTCGTAGATGTCGTCGTCCGGTTTAATGCCGGTGAAAGACGATACCCGCGCTTTGGGTGGGCTGGCAGGATAATCCGGCGGTGTGATCAGCAGCAGCACTTTATCCGCGCCGACCCGCGCCGTGAGGAAGCAAACATCCAGCGGCGGGGCGTTATCCGTATCCCACAGCACGAGTGAGGTAAACAAGCCATCTTTTTCCAAGAGTTCGGACTCGGCTTTGAAACGCGATTCGTTGACCAAGTGCCACGGGTAGCCGGCAAGGATCGGTAGTTGGTTGTCTGGATAGACCGAGGGGACAATCGGGTAAAAGTCCCGTGCTTGACGGTCGATATACCAGAAGTCAACCCGCATGGCTGTACCGTCACCCTGCGACACGGCGATATGGTTGGCACCACTTTCGCTGGCAGCGGTCGCGGGGTGGCCGAGCGTGACAATAGGCGCGAGTAGGAATTCCATGCCGTTGCTGGCGTCGTCAATCCAGCTTTGGGCGGTCATCAAATCGCCGCCGCTGGGCTGTGTCATAAAGCCCGGCTGCTTGTGCCAGTCGCCGAGATAGCGCAGCGGGACATCCCACTTGGGCAGCACTGGCTTACCCTGTGCATCATGCTTTTTCTGGCGCTGCACATGCCAATTTTCTTGCAGCCAGTAGATCAGTTCGTCCTGTCGTTCATCGCCCTGCTGGAAGGTTGCCCATTCACGCACCACCGCAGTTTCGTCAGGCGCGATGGTATCTAGCACATACAGCGTATCCACACCGGTGCGGGTACCGGGGACCATGAGGCCAACCATCGCCTCGCCGGTTTCGTCCTGCAAGAAGTGTTTAGCGGCGGTCGCCATTTTATCGACAACACGCTGGGCAATTACCAAATTAGGGACGCTGCTACGGTTCATTTTCAGCCGTCCGATCATATTCCATCTACCTTTAGAACCTCACCCTCGGCATCCAACATGAGAGAAGGATATGCAAAACCTCAGGTGAGTGACTCGATTTATGACTAAATGTTTTAACCGATTACGGACGGCGGCGCGGCGGCAGCGGGGTATTCGGGTCTACCCGTTCCTCGATACCCGGCCATTCGCTGGTCGCGCGCCATGTGTAATAAGCGTACATCCACTGTACCGCCCAACCCGCCACCGTAACAGCCGTTGACTTGCCGGGATTCCAGCCGTACTGCGTACCGTCTTTCGGGTTGAACAGGCAGAGCTGTCCATCTTCGTACTGGTGCTTCTCGCTGTAGATGCGCGGCTTTAGCACGTAGGCTTCCGCCGGACGGTTGGGATATTCATTGGGATATAAGATTTTGAGGCGGTGCAAACGGGATTGCAGCGTCGCCAAATTAATCTCGACATCCCCTTCCCAATAGAGCGCACCTATCGGTGGCACAATCAGTTTAAAGGTGTTATCGAACGTCGCACGCATGGCTTCGACTTCGAGCCGCAGCCGATTTGAAACACTATTCTTTGACCCCCACCACGCAGCCATCGCAGGGTTTCTCCTCGTTCATCATTTTTTTAATAGAGCTATTGTACCACCAGCCCATTAAACGATGCTTGGAGATCCCCTTTATTTGGGGGAGAACCTATCTATCTATACGTGGTGGGGGAGGTGGAAGTTGCAGTTATAGAGAATGATACTGGTCAAAGCAATACTATAAGTTTAGAGTAAGACGAATTCAAGGAAAATTAAAGTGGTGGGACGTGCGTTTTCTACGGTATACATTTTCAGCCCAAATAGGAATACTGCTGCTATTGCTCGCGTGCAGTTGGGCAGGTATACGCAGCCTCACTATTGATAGCATCTGGTACGACGAATGGTATTCGCTCTACTACGCCGGTGCAGCGCCTTATTATGGCCCAATTTCGGTTGTCCAAACGGTAGAACGGACGCTGCAATATAACGAATACAATCCACCCAGTTACTATGTCCTGCTCAACCTTTGGGCGCAAGCAGCCGGTTGGGCACCATTCGCCGGACGCGCTTTGTCGCTGCTGTTGGGCATTCTTGCGGTTGCGGCGTTATACCGTTTAGGCTGTTTGATGGCAGGACGAACCGCAGGTTTGGGGGCGGCTGTCGGGTTGGGCACTTCAGCATTTTTCATCCAACAGCTACATGAACTACGCATGTACACCCTCTTTACCTTGATGGTTACGCTTACTCTGCTTACCTATTGGCAGTTGGTATACCGGAAACCAAATTGGCGTGGCGGCATTTTCTTCGCTCTGAGTTTAACCTGCTTGCTGTACACGCATTACATGGCACTCCCGCTGATTATCGCGCTGGGGTTGTACCACTTGTTATTCGTACCGAAATCGCGCCAATGGGTATTTGTCGCACTGCTCGCGGTCGGTTGTGGCTTACTTTATCTGCCGTGGTTGAGTGTTGCGTTGAAGGCATTGAGCACCGTTTCGGGTGAAGGCGCACGGAATTTTTTTGCGAATGATGCCGCTGCACTGGTTAATAATGTGCTGACGCAGTTTAGCAACGGAGGTGTGCCGCTGTTGGCGATCTTTGGTTGGTATGCACTGCGCGGCAGCCGACGAAACAGCATTTTTATCTTTGGATTGCTCATGATTACGCTGGGGTTGGTGATCACCCTAAACGAGCGACTGCACTTCATCAGCATCGCCCGCTATTTGATCGCACTGTGGCCGTTGCTGGCCCTGATAGTGGGATTGGGAATCGCGCAGATGCAGCATCTGAAGTTGCGACCGCTGCTGCTAGTCGCGATCTGGTTAATCGCAAGTGCGGGGTTGGTGGTACCACGCCAGAGTATCGCAGAACCGAAAGATCCTGATTGGCAGGTGACTTTGCCGTGGGATAAGGTCGTCAAGGTTCTGAATAAAAATTTCTTTGGTCGCCCAAATGACACGGATACGCTTGTTTATCTGCTACCCCGCCCAACACCTTATTGGTTCCACGCACCGCTGGTGGACTATTATCTGCACCCTTTGGATGTTCAAGTCGATAACATGCCAGCATGGTTACAACTTGCACCACCGAATGCACCACGGTTGCAAGCGCATCTTGTCGAATCACAGGAAACGAGTTCACCAGAATTTTTTGAGCAGGAAGCTCAGCAAGTGCTAGCGAATTCGCAGCGCATTTGGCTGGCATATAACCCGACTGATCTTCCTTCCCCTTTTGCAAGGCCATCATGGCAGCATGTACTCGCGCAGCAGGGGATGATCGAGTGCGGGACGCCAGCGCAAGAAAGCACACTGCAAATGAGTTTATATGTGCGTGTCCCTGAGCAGCGGTTAACAGCGCGTTTCGGCGATGGTATTCAAGTGGGTGTAGTGGATGTGGCGTTATCACCTCAAAACCAAAGCCTATTGCTAATCATTGGTTGGGCGATTGCTGCTGATGTTCCAGCTAACACTTACTCAATCGGGCTTTATATTGACGATGCACAGGGAAATCCTGTTGCACAAACTGATTTTGGCATCCCTAACCAACAACGCGCTTGCACAAGTACGGCTATATCAGTGGCAGGGTTAGCCAGCGGCAGCTATACACTGAGTTCAGCCGTTTACAACTGGCAGACAGGCGAACGTTTAATCGGGCAGAGCATGGATATGATAGTTGGGGAGCGCCCGCAGTTAGCTGAGGTAACTATTCCTGCTCCATAAATGCTTTCAATAAGATTTCATAAAAATTAAATTAAACGTTGTAGAAATCTATTGACATTGAAGCCGAACTCATAATAAGATAATTATTAAACATTCAAATTGTTTTCAATGTTGAAAACAAATCATTCACTTCAGTGTATTAAAAATGCAGAAAGGAGAATACCGTTATGTTCAATGTGAACTTCATGCTGGCACAGGCTATTCAGAACGACCATCTACGTGTCGCACAGCGCGAACGCCTTACCCGCCAATGGCTAAAAGCAGCCCGTAAAAAGCTGCAAGAAAAGCGCGCCAAACAGGAGAATAAGTAATGATGGACAGTGTTCCAAAATCGACTGAAGGCTCTAGTTAGAGGGGCGGTAGGCATAAGACCTGCTGCCCCTCTTTTTTCTCATGGTATATTAGAAAAGGCGATATATAATGCATAGTGTTTGCTAACCAATAGTCATGAGCTATAAACAAAATAATGCAAGCCATTTTGTCTGATGCTAAACCTGACCCTAACCAAAGGCCTTACAAGCCTGAGCCTGAATTTAACATCAACGACTTAGAAACTCTTAAAGTCCTCGCTGATCCCCTACGTTTGCAAATCGTTGAACTTTGTACCCAAGCACCCCGCACCGTTAAACAAGTCGCTTCCGTCCTCAACCTGCCACCCACCAAACTTTATTACCACATCAAGCAGTTGGAAGAACGGGCGCTAATTAAGGTGGTGGATACGCGCATCGTGTCCGGCATTGTCGAAAAGCAGTATCAAGCGGCGGCCTTTAACTACCGTGTTGACCGCGAACTTTTCTCGCTGACTTCACAGGCGGGTAAAGAGGGACTTAACGTGATGCTCACAGGGTTATTTGACGACACCCGCGAGGACATCCAAAAGAGCGCAGACGCAGATGTGCTGGATGTGTCACCGGATGATGACGATAAACCGCTGAGCCGATCACTCCTCATTTCGCGCACAACCGTCAAGCTGGCTCCAGAAGCCGCCGAGTCGTTTTACAAAAGGCTGAAAGCGCTGGTACGCGAATATGCTGATTTGTCCACTGATGATGAGCAATCTTTCGGCGTGCTGGTCGCCCTATACCCCTCGACTGGAAGCGCTGCTGAAGGCGAGTAAAAGCATGAATTGACGGGATGCGATGGGCGCAAACCTTGCGCCCCTACGAATAAATAATTTCATTAACTGCTTCTGGATGACCTACCCTAATTCAATGACCCCACCCAGCGCCTTTACCTGCTGCCAGTAATCACGGAAAGCCTGCCGCCCCGATACCGTCAGGGCGCAGTCGGTATGCGGATAGCGCTCTTTAAAGCCTTTGGTAATGGTGATGTATCCGGCTTCTTCCAGCTTTTGCAACTGAGCTGAAAGGTTGCCCTTGGTTAAACCCGTCAGATGGAGAATGGCAGCGAAGTCGGCACTTTCGCAGGCCGACAGCACGGCGATAATGGCGAGACGGGCAGGTTCGTGAATGATGCGGTCGATGCTGGTAATCGCTTGAACTTCAGTGAGCATCAGCGGTTGCTTTCTGTTGCAGCGCCATTTGCCGCATGGCATATAAACCGCTGACGATCAACATCCCACCCCAGAACCCACTTATCACCAGCACGAATAATCCTGCCCGTAACGGTAATAATGCGAGAATAAGGGTAATAAGCAAGCCTACTACCGCTATTATCCGGTAACGTGGGATGCGAAATTGCATCGCGATCATAAGTGACATATAGGCATTTGCGACACTAGCGCTCACATAAACCCCACGAATGATAAATGTAAAATCTTTCAGGTGGATGGCAAGCCAGATGCCTGCGATAAACACGGCGAACATCATCGCAAAGCTGACGAATAAGGTGCGGCGTGGCATTATCCATGATTTGGGCTTTATGAAGCCGGTATTGCGCCACAACCAGCGGCGGCGCAGATATTCATTCGCCCATTTCAATCCCACTTGCGAGATTACCAACGGCACACCAATCGGCAACACGAACGTCACCAGAATCATGACTACGACATTTTGCGCTCGCACCCATTCCGCAAATGGCTGCCACATGGCGGGCATATCCCAAACCACCCAGCCGTAAAAACCCGTGACCAGTACCCAAAAGGCGAATTGCAGCTCACGTATGCCATCCGCAAATTCATAGCCCTGAGTACGCTGTTGAAGCTGTGATACGTTTATCATAAACACACTCCTGTTTTTGCAGACTAGTTTACATCATAAACCATAATGGGGTTTTGTCAATCAATTCTGTCAGTTTAGTTCCGCTATTCCTTGTGCTGGTGGTTTGTTATGGCTTACCCCGGCACTTGGTAAACAGAACAAGCCTGATTGGATCTAAACTGGTGCAGCTTTACTGGATCAATGACTTCACCATTTCCGATGGTGGCAAGTGCAATATCGCCAAATCAAGCATACCCCAACCCCTAATGAGTATTAACCGACCAATGATGATCAACATCCCACCCCAGAACCCACTTATCACCAGCGATCATTACGCTCTTATAAATGACATCAATTTTTGTCTAACTTGCACCATTAAACGTTCGGCAAGACTTTAAAAATTCATCATAATTTCATGAATCCTGTTTTACATATGGACATAATGTGCTTAATATAATTACAAATTTGTTAGCCTAAGGTCATGCATTATGTACACTACTTATACTCAAAAATTGGGTTCGTGGATGGTACGTAGTACGGTACTGCTGATGATTTGTCTCACTATCAACAACCTGCCCCAAAACGCGGCGGCACAAACGGCGGCTGTAAATGACACTGCCAAAGCTGCCGATATTCTGATGCAGGTCAACAAATGGCGCGTCGAAAATGGCTTGTGGCCGTTGACCGTCAACCCGACTCTCGAAGCACTGGCGTGGGCGCAGGCCAGCTATGTGGCACCTTTCCTCTCGAACATACAAAGCGAAGAACAGTATCATCTAGACGCCAAACTGCGTAACCCACGTCAACGTGGCGCGGCGGCGGGCTGGCCGTCTTACGGCACGAACGCTGACCGTATCGAAATCGGCGAAAATGCAGGGGTCGGCACAGCAAAGTTCGTCATGAACTTCTGGAAAGGATCAGCTATCCATGCCAAAGCCGCACTCAGCAGCACTTACCGCGAAGTGGGCGTGGCTGCGCTAACAACCAAGAACGGCACTTTTTACATGATGGAATTTGGCGCACGTCCCGGTGTGCTGCCAGTCGTCCTCAGTGCAGACGGAACGAAATTATGGTTGACGGAAGAAAAATCGCGCTATGCGACGGTGACAGGGGCAACACAAGTACGCCTGCTAGACGCGAACGGTAAAGCGCTGACGGATTTAGCCGCATGGTCATCAATATTGACTATTCCCACAGGTGCGCCAGATACCTTACAAGTGATGTATGTCAACGGCAATGCACAGGTCATGACAACAGTCGCACTTCGCCCATCATTGACCACTAGCGCACAGGTGACAGGGACACCTTTAGCCGTGTTGAGCGCTTCGCCCACCTCTGCTTCATCGGTTGGTGCGGCGAACCCGACAGCAATACCGTTGACCCGTGCGCCCGACGTTACGCCGACTGTTCCGGTTGTTCCCGCGATTGATCCGGCAAAGGCTGATATTCTGCTCACGTATGACTCGACTTCACTTTTTTTGCGAAATAACACTGCGAACCCGGAAGATGTAAGTGGCTTGTCGATCCTCGGCAGTGGTGTCACAGTAGGTATGCCCTTATGGACGAAGTTAGCGGAGTTTCCGGCAGGTGCGTTCCCCGCTTCACACTGTGTCGCCATCCAACTGAGCAACACGGATGTCAGCATTCCGGCGGCCTGCAAATGGACGCGGAGCATCGTTAATTTGTCGCCTACCAAGATTTTCTGGACGATGGACAATTTTATTGTGTCGCTAAACGGCACAACGTTGGCGACCTGCAAACCAAGCGACGGCCTATGTGCGGTTGACCTGCCTTAATCAGTAGGGATTTGCCGCCGGTAAATCCCTACATTTTTGTTTTTTAGCCTCTCCCTCCTGATACCTCTGCTTGTATCCTCCTCGCGGTTCTATTTGTCGTGTTCCTCTAATGGCGTTCAATGTTACAATCACCACAAATTTTGAACGTATTGAGAGAAAACATGATGACCAAGACTTATGACCTGCTGAATATGGGACGCAGTTCGATTGATCTTTACAGTAATGACGTGGGTTCGCCGTTCGTCAACATCAATAGTTTCGCGGCTTATGTGGGCGGTTCGCCGCTCAACATCAGCGTAGGGGCGCACCGCCTGGGACTGAAAACGGCGCTGTTGACAGCAGTAGGGACTGATCCGGTAGGCGATTTCATCCTGAATTTCCTCAATAATGAGCAGGTCGAAACCAAGTTTATCCCGCGCAAACCGGGGCATCTGACAAGCGCGGTTCTGCTGGGCATCGAGCCGCCGGACAAGTTCCCCATTACCTTCTACCGCGAAAATTGCGCCGACAACCAGATGTCGATTGATGATGTGTTGGCTGCACCCCTGACTGACTGTAAAGTGTTCCAGTTCGCCGGAACCAACCTCGCCAAAGACCCGTGCCGCAGCGCTACCCTGTTCGCGGCGGAATTGGCGCATGACGCGGGGGCAAAGGTCGTGCTGGATATCGACTTCCGCCCCGGCCAGTGGCATGATCCCCGCGCGTTCGGTGCGGCGGTGCGTTCCACCCTGCGCTTTGTGGATGTGGTGATCGGCACCGAGGATGAGATTAACGCCGCCACACTCACCGCGACCGAGCAGATGCAAAAAACGCAGTCGGAGACCGACACCCGCATCGAAGGCGATGTGCAGGCTGGTATTCAGCGGTTGATGGCGCTCGGCCCCAAACTGCTAATCGAGAAGCGCGGTTCGCACGGCGCACGTATCCACGAGGCCGGTAAAGAGCCGGTCGATGTCCCCGGTTTCCCCGTCGAAATTTACAGCATCCTCGGTGCGGGCGATGCCTTCGGTGGCGGCTTCCTGTACGGCTATGTCAACGGCTGGGATTTGTACCGCTGTGCGCGGTTGGGCAATGCTTGCGGGGCGATTGTCGTTACGCGGCACGGCTGTGCCAACTTCATGCCCACCCTACCGGAGATTGAAGCGTTTACCGCCCCTTACGGTGGGCTGGATTAAGCACTTATTGTCCTGTATTGTCAAAATTGGATGAGCGTTTGCACAATACCGTTACCCCCTCCACCTATGAACGGGCGTATGATTGCAAGTGCAATATATCTAGGCAGGGAGTAACGATATGGACATCGGGCCAAGCGAACTGATTATTGTGCTGGTGATTGTGGTACTGCTGTTTGGGCCGGGGCGCATCGCCAATATCGGCGGGGAATTGGGTAAAGCGATTGGCGAGTTCCGCAAGGGCATCGCTGGTGATCGCGATACAGATGCAGCACCCGCTGATTCAACGGATAAACTGGCTTAATCTAAAATCAGCAGGCGGTTGATTGCTTAACTGCCTGCTAACAATGCGGTTACGATCTGCGGCAGCACCACGCCGGATGGCTCCTGTAAGTGAAGAGTCGCAATCCGGCTGATAGCGCTGTGTTCAGGATTCACCTCGATCATGATGCCGCCGTGTTCTTTCACAAGGTATGGCATCTCGGCAGAGGGTGATACCATGCCGGACGTGCCGATAACCAGCATCACATCCGACTGACGCGCCAACTCCAACGCCCGTTCGAGCGCCTCTCGCGGCAGCATTTCGCCGAACCACACCACATCCGGCCTCACCGGACGACCGCAGTACGGGCAAGGCGGTGGGCCGCTCGACTTATTCCACGTCAATTGACTCACATTGATCCGCGTTGGCGATCCCTGACAATCGGCAGCACATTTATTGTAGGCGATGCTGCCATGCAGGCGGATGACATCGGTGCTGCCTGCGCGTTCGTGCAGATCATCCACATTTTGCGTGATAATTCGCATTGTAGAGAAGCGCTGCTGCAAAGCTGCCAGCGCGAAATGTCCGGCGTTCGGCTCGGCTGGGCGCATCAGGTCGCGACGGTATTCGTAGAAATCCCACACCAACTTAGGGTCGGCGCTGAATGCTTGGCGTGTCGCAAGCTGCGTCGGGTCAAACCGCGCCCATAAACCATCCAGCGCATCGCGGAAGGTGGGTATACCGGATTCTTTACTCACCCCTGCACCCGTCAGCACAGTGATCTGCTTCGCTTGCCGGAGATAGTCAGCGCATTGTTGAATGTCGTTCATATCTAACCCTGTTACTAGCTATATTGATTTTACCCCAACCTATTTGACAAACGGGAATTAAATGGATTATTATGTCGCGTGACGACATATTAAAGCATGGTCTATCGTTTGTGGGGTGTGTAAAGAAGCGAATATGAACTCAACAGTCAACATGATTTTAGGGATCTACAAACGGCTGATGTTTTTATATCCGGCGCAATTCCGAGATCAGTTCGCTGAGGAAATGCATACGATTTTTGCGCTTACCCTCAAAGAGTCACATGGAAAGCTGCTGCTGTGGTTGATCTTGCGGGAAGCATTTACGCTGCCAATCAGCATCATCACCGCGCACTGGCATGAATACAACCGGAGACCCACCTTAGCTCTTCAAGGAGGAATGAATATGGTATCTCAACAATCGACTTGGTTATTTCGTTGGACGGTTAGCAGTGTTGTGGGCTTATTCATCCTATTCAGTTTGTTGGTAGTCGTACCCTATTTCGCGCTGGGCTTGCATCTTCAGCCGACCGAGAATGTGATAGGCGGGCAGTTTGATCCTAAGGGGTTTTCTCTATATCTTGGTGACTCGGGTACTGGAAATATCTTCTACCTGCTGACCATTCTGGTCATGATGTTTGCGCCTGTTGTTGGGATTGCACTGAGTATTTTTTGCGGCGTATGGCTGGTGCGACGGTGGGGAAAGCTCAACCTCAGGCAGTATTTAATAGGTGGTGCCGCCATGTTGATGGGTATATCACTTATCCTATTTTTGTTGTCTCCGTTGGGGCGAGTTATTTACACATGGATGTTCGATTAATAGATAATCTTTGCGTTTAGAATACTGTTATAATGGCTCAAAAGCAGGAGAACAGGTGCTATGGTGCTACAAACGCAACAATCCATAAAAACTGTTGATGACTTCATTAGATATGCCTCGCTGCCAGAAAATGCAGACCGCAATTTAGAATATATCAACGGGAAGGTGGTTGAGAAATTGGGAAGCACGACGCAGAACTCCCAAATTCCAATGTTCTTATCCGCCTTTGTAGTTATGCATTGTGATACTCACAACATCCCCTGTTATCTTTCAGGCGCGGATGGCGAATATTGCATCGGTGACTGGTGCTTCATACCAGATTTTGCCTACAAACAGACTGCGGTATCTGCCACTTTTCCCGACCGTGTGCCTCCGTTGTGGGCTGTCGAGGTCATCTCCGCCAGTGAGAACCCTGCCGCAAAACGACGCAAGTATATTCAAGCGGGTATCTTGCTATGGGAAGTGTATGTCGATGAGCGCGTGATTGATGTGTACGAGGCCGGGCAACCTCTTGCTACTTACGGCAGCGGAAGTAGTATTCCTGTCAGCCACATCCCCGGCTTGCAAGTAGAAGTGACTAGGCTGTTTAGATAGTCCCCTGCTAAACAATTTAAAATAACCCTTAGCGCGGCCTGCCTATGCTACAATCCTCCCTAATTAGGAGGCCGCGTGTTACCGCTCTATACCCAACTGCTTTTTTGGAGCATCCCCACCTTCCGGCTGACGGTGGCAATAGCAATTCTCACCAGCATTGGTGTTGGTGTTTACCGGCAGCGTTCGCGGGGACGAGTCATTGATGCTTACCTCGGTGCGTTGGTGGTGGGAATTTTGGGTGCGCGGCTATTCCATGTCGGTTTGAATTGGGATTATTTCACCGAAAACACGGCTGAAATCTGGCAGATCGAAGCGGGTGGGCTTGATTGGCACGGTGCTGTGCTAGGTGCATTGCTCGGCCTCGTGCTGGTGACGCACACACAACTGCTGATCGCACGCTGGCGACCCAATAATGCCCTGCCACTCTCGTTCAACCAGCTTATCACGACATTAACACCAGCACTCCCGCTGGTCGGTCTCGGCGGGTGGGTGGGGTGCTTGGCGGCAGGCTGCGGCTACGGTAAAGAAGTGGACAGCCTCGCCAATTATCCACGTTGGGCAGCTTCCGAACTGGTGGATGTGTTTGGGATCGTGGCGCCGCGCTATAACACGCCGTACTTCGGCATTGTGCTGTGCTTGCTTGGTATCCTACTGGTGATCGCCCTACGGCGGTGGCAGGATGCAAGGCGGTTTTGGCTGGTGCTAGTGGTGATGAGTATGGGTATGTTCGGGGTTGGTTTCTTTCGGGCAGACCACACGCTTGGCGCATTTGGTTTGCGGGGCGACCAAATGCTTGATCTCATCACCGCATTGTGGGGTATGATTGTGTTCAGTCGAGTAACAAGTCTACGGCGCCAAGTGTTTAAAAAAACAGGTGAAGCTGATGAGCAAACGCCGCGATGATTGGATTGACGAGGATGAGTACCCCGATGAGCGCGATATCGACGATTTAGGCGACGATTCGCCGGTTGATTATGATCGTAGTACGCTGGGGCGGGTGGGCAATATGCGCCAGCCGTATTGGACGAAATCCCGCATTCTGGTGGTGATAGTGGTCGGGTTGGTTTTGCTCAGCCTTATTCTGGCGGAACTTGCGCCTTTGCTCCAGCGGTAAAGATCGCGATGGGATTAGTCTTATACCTTTGTTTTTTGGCTGGTTAGAATTATGATCTATATACCACAACTTGCATGACACATCTATAACAACAGACCACAAGAGGCAGTTATGCGCTTAGAAAACATGAATTGGATGGATGTTGAATCGTACCTTGAACATGATGATCGCATCATCATTATCACCGGCGCGACCGAGCAGCACGCTTACCTGAGCCTGCTGACCGATATTCTAATTCCTGCCCAAATTGCCGACGCTGTGGCCGAGCGTGAACAAGTTATCATTGCACCGTCGTTGAACTTCGGTTACAGCCGTTATTTCGCAGCCTTCCCCGGAACGATCAGCCTGACCCAGCAAACGTTTAGCACGGTTATCCTCGAAATCTTTGAATGCCTGCTGCATCAGGGTTTCCGGCGCTTCTTTTTCCTGAACGGGCATGGTGGCAACCTGATGCCGCAATTCCTGAGCGACCTCGATAAGAAAGACCATGCCGTGAAAGCCATCTGGTACAACTGGTGGCGCGAAAAGGCTGTGCAAGAATTTGGTCAGCGCAACAACCTGCGTTTGAACCACGCCAACTGGGGCGAAAACTTTCCCTTCAATCGTGTGGCAGAGTCGCCGAATGTGGTCAAGGAATGGGTTGAACAGCTAACGGACAATAATGACATCTACCTGATCCGG
Organism: Bacteroidota bacterium; assembly: GCA_027492915.1. Taxonomy (GTDB): domain Bacteria; phylum Chloroflexota; class Anaerolineae; order Aggregatilineales; family Phototrophicaceae; genus CFX2. The sequence goes on from JAPUDW010000137.1 coordinate 53,645, forward strand.
CAGCAGATTGGTGACGGCAGCTTTGGTGGGCCGTATGAAGTGGCTGATACGATCATGAACCAATTGTTTAGTGAAGTAGTTGATGAAGTGACAACGCTGATCCAGAATATGTAAATTGCACAAACTGCGAAAAATGTACGATTTTTGCAAATAATCTGGCGAAATGGCGGGCGGCTGGCTCCCGTGTATCCGCTGAATTGACATTTTGTGCCGGCAGGAGTGAGGGAACAATCCGCGGCGGTGCAAATGGCAGTCGTGCCGCTCCTGTCGGCAAGTTTCAAGTGACGATGGTAGAAGTTTTTAGTCACCGGTCATTTGCCTCCCGCATATCCCCAAATGATTCGGAAAATGCGTCAAATTCTGCAAATTCGGAATCAGGTGTTTCCACATTTTCCGAATCTTCCCCCTCAAAAGTTATAAGTATTGCAGTTGTAACAATGTCGGCAACCAGCGAAGTTAAGTGGTGCGTGTGGTTTGGTGGCGCGGACGGGATATGTCCCATGCCTGTGAAAAGACAATGACTTAGGGTAAGTAATTACCATGTTATGAGACGAAACAATTATCGTTTCGGGCGTATAGCAGGTCGGCGTTAAACGCGTTATAATAAGCACAATCTTTCGTCTAAATAGTGCTCCAGAAGTTAGCCGATCTGGAGAGTAAGGGGGATGTTTCCACCAAACTGGCTGTCGTATTTGAAAAAACTTCACTCGCTCCCGCACATCCGTGATCCCCCATTTCCCACCATTTGATGTTTTATCGTTTGCCGTACAACAGGCATTTTTGATTTCACCCTATAAGATCACGCTTGAACAGCTACCCATAATGAGCATCAGGCGTAAAGGCTCCCGTGAATTAAGCCGCTGCGGGAGATCATCAAGTGGCTGAAAGGACAATGTTCACATGTCAACTTTGCAAACAGGTTACACCCGCTCGAACTAAAGCCCGGCGGATCGTGCTTGAAACACGACCCCGCACCTACATACATCCTTTCGACAAAAAGCGCAGCGAACAACCGCCCGACACCTACGGTTATGAGATCGTCAGGGAGTCTATGGCCTGCCCCACATGTGCTGCCCAATATAATCTACAAAAAGATAAGGCCTAGCCGCCTAACCTAGAGTCATTAGGGGCGCGTCACTGTGGCGCGCCCCTAATGAATGGCAAAGGATCGTTGGCTTATTCGGCGTGTACGATAGGGATGGTGACGGCTACCCGCGTTCCCTGACCGATATGGCTTTCGAGGAACACACTCCCACCAAAGAGGTCGACCGCACGCTTGACGATGGCTAACCCCAATCCGGTACCGGTAATGCTGCCGACGTTGGAGCCACGCTTAAACGCCTCGAATAAATGCACCTGATCTTCTGCTTCGATACCCACGCCTTGGTCTTCCACCGTAAAGATATAGTTACCGTCATTGCGCTTTAGGCTGACGTATACCATGCTGTGCGGCGCGGAATATTTGATGGCGTTCGAAATGAGGTTGCTGGCGACCTGCCGCAGTAGGCGGGAATCCGCAACCGCCGAATCGCTAACCTCGTTGGCATATTCGATCTGATAATTTTCATCGTGGATGGTGCGGAACTCGTCCACAATGTCCAGGACTGTCTCACCAATATCGACCATCGTCGGTTCGTAATGCATACTGTCGGACTCTATCTGAGCGATGAACAGCATATCATCCAGCATTTGCATGAGTTGGTGTACGGACGATTCGATGCGGTTGAGATGTTTGAGGCGGCGTTCTTCGTTAATCTGGGCGGCATAATCGCGCACCAGATTATTTGATGACAGGATGGCGGCAAGCGGGTTACGGAAGTCGTGGGAGAACATGGCCACCAGTTTCACTTTGAGTAAACTACGGGTATGTTCCTGCGATAACGCTTCTTTTAAGTACTGCACTTCGTCACTGTGCAACTGTTCGCGCTGTTCGGACTTTTTCAACTGGCTTTGGACCGCTTCCAACAACTGCAAACGGGTAAAAGGTTTGGTGATGTAATCATCCGCACCCAAGGTCATCCCGTAGCGAATGTCGTCATGGGCAGCGCGTGCTGTGACAAATATGAATGGGATACGGGCAGTCATAGGGTTTGAATGGACTTCAAGGAACACACCGTAACCATCCAGTTCCGGCATCATGATGTCGCAGACAATCAAATCCGGTACCCATTGAATAGCATGTTTAACACCAACCATCCCATTTTCGGCACTGAGAACTTGATAATCCTCAAACATCAGCCAATCGGTTATCTCATTGCGTAGAATGGCTTCATCTTCTATGACTAAAACTTTTGGCATACAATAAATCCTTATGTCAGCAGTGGAATTCTAACAATCATGGTCGTTCCCTGACCTACCGAACTGTTCACCTTAATCGTCCCGCCATGCAGCTCTACAGATTCTTTGGTGATGACTAAACCCAAACCTGTTCCTGATATGGTACCTACATTCGCGGCGCGGTGAAAAGGTTCGAACAAATGCTTGAGATCCGGTTCGGGAATACCAATACCTTGATCACTCACGGATAGGATCAGAGCATCTTCTTCATAAACCAAGCGCACCTCAACCGGTTTCGTATCGCCGGAATACTTGAGAGCGTTGGATAACAGATTATCAAGAACCTGACGCATCAGCTTCTTATCGAGTTTAGCGGACGGGGTTTCCACCGGACACCTATACTCGATACGGTGACGGACATCAGAACGGAGTTGGTACTCGTCGATGACTTCACGACAAAAGGCGTCGAGGTTCAAGTCCAGTGGTTGGAATTCCACACGCTTGGCTTGAATGCGTGCCAATTGGAGCATATCGTCCATAATCCCCTTGAGACGGTCAACCTGCCCACGTATGTTACCCAGACGGTCGGATACTTGTTCATCCTGCATCTTCTTGCGGTAATTACTGAGGGTTTCGGTCATGGCGAGGATATTCGCCAGCGGCGTGCGAAACTCATGCGAGGCCATCGACACAAAGCGCGACTTTAGATCACCAAGTTCACGTTCTTTTTCGAAGGCTTGTAGCACGGCTTCTTCGGCGCGTTTTCGCTCGCTAATGTCGCGGACGGAGGCCACAAACTCCTGAAATTCGCCTGTGTCCTTCGAGACAACCGTTTTGCCAACGGCTTCCAGCCAAATTTGGTGACCGTCCTTATGCTCGAAGGGGAAAGCGAACGATGTTGTTCCGTCGCTGCCTGCGTTCGATAAGGACTGCGAACGTCCCGGTATGCGGACACGATGATCCATTAACATGCTCCCCATGCGCCCTACCAACTCATGCGGTTGGTAGCCTAGTACCGCCTGACTCGACGGCGACACGTACTCGATTTCGCCGTCTTTGTTGGTACGTACGATCACATCGCTGATATTTTCGGCCAGCAAGCGGTAACGGGCTTCACTTTCACGCTGGGCATCTTCACTTTGTTTGCGTACCAGTAAGCTGGCGATGGTGATGGCGTACAATACCAGTGCATCCAGCATCGGTTTGGACGCGGCCTGATGGTGAACTAAATTGTCAGTCACTAACCAGCCAATACTCTGGCTGCCATCCCACAAGGCGACTGATGCCTGCCAGCCCACACCGATTTGCTGCCCCTGAAAGTAGATGGTGGCATCTTCCTTAAACCAGAAGTGATTTTCGCTAATTAGGGGTTGGCTAAGGACTTCAAAATCTTTAGCCTTGACCAGCGCATTGGATTCTTCGGTGATTTCGCCGTGTATATCGGTGCAATACGTACCCTGAGCGCTACCATCCTCAGGACGGTACAAAATCAGCGCCATACGGTCAAAGCCCAGACGTTCCAATCCCAATTCGACGGTTCGATAATAAAAATCATCCAGATCGTCAATTTGGGTCAGGTCAACGGTAATTTCATGGAGTTCCTTCAGGTATCTTTGGAAGACCATTTCGGCCTCTGCTTTGGATTGCAGCGCTTGTTCAGCCTGCTTACGCTTGGTGATGTCGCGGATAACGCATACAATGCCCTGCTCGCGGTTTTCTTCGGTGCGGATGTAACCGAGACCTAATTCGGCGTCAAAAAGGGTGCCATCTTTGCGACGCGCCAGTGTTTCGATATTTTCGCCTTCTTTGGTTATCAGTACATTTTCAATCGCATCTGTCAATCTTTCGCGGTCTTCGGGTCGTACAAGACTGGAAAGCGCCTGCCCGAAGTAATCCTCGTCGTTACAGGCGAACAGCTTGTTAAACATGGTGTTCGACTGCTGAATGCCGGTGTTGGCATACGACAACAAAATACCGTCGATACTGTTATTGAGGATAGCCTCCACGCGGTTCTTGGAATAAATGACCTCGGCGGTACGCTGCGCCACGCGCCATTCGAGGATCGCGGCGTGCTGGTTGATCTCCTCGTAAAGTTGGCGGTTTTCGATAGCCGGTGCAGCACGTTCGACATAGGCGATCAGGATACGCTGGTCACGTTCACTAAAGGCGTTGGTTTCGGCGCTTTGCAAATCCAACACGCCGATTACACCGTTCGCCGTTTTCAGCGGAATGACAATTTCCGAGCGGGTACGCGCTTCACTGGGGATGTAGTTCTTGTCATCCTCGACATTTGCCACATACACGGTTTTACCAGTGCGCAGCGCCAGAGGTACCAATCCCGGCCCCTCAATCGTCAGCGGGTTTTCCGGCTGGATGTCAAACTCGCCGGTGCGCGCCAAGCGCACAATCTTCTTCTGTTTTTTGTCATAGAGCATCAAGCCGCAATCGGTATGTTGAAATTCATGTACTACCGCTGCTACAATCTGCTGGCCGAGATTAAGTAAGCTGTCGGCCTTAAACAGATACGAAGTCGCATTGTAGAGCGAACTCAGTTCACGCTCGTTGACTTTGCGCTCGGTAATATTGGTATGTGCCACAACCACACGGCGGGGCGCAGGCTCCAGAAACGGTGTTACCCTTACCCCGAACCAACGTTCCTTGGTTAGGGAATGGTCGGGGTATTCCAGATAGAATTCATCGAGATGGTCTTCAATGACCGCGCGAATACCCCTAGCCGTTTCACGCGCATCTTTCGCATTGTAACCAACTGTCTTTTCACATACCTCGATGTAATTGGCTCCGGCATAATGTGTTTTATCATCACCATTATTTTCTGCCGCGAACTGCCGCCACGGGTTGTTCATGGCGATAATCTTAGCATCGGTGTCGAGCACAACGGTGTTCGCGGGGAAGGCATCCAACGCCGATTGCAAGAATGAACTCAGTTCTTCAATGCGGTCGGTATACAAGTCATGCTCGGCTTGCATCTGCTTATTTTCGGTAATGTCGCGCCCGACAGCCTGATATTCGACAATTTTGCCAGCTTCATTGAAAATGGCGCGGTCTTTCCACTGTATCCACCGGATGCTGCCATCCGGCAGGCGTGACCGATGCTCGGAAGAACCCGTCGGATTCGATGGTGAGATTTGCTGCATATAGTTTTGGGCTGCATCCAAATCCACAGGTGGGAAAATATCACGGAAGTTCTTGCCAATGAGCGCTTCCTGCGGCATTTGAACTAGCTCACTATAAGCGCGGTTGGCAAACGTGAGGGTGTAATCTGGCAGGTAGCGGCAAATGAGATCGGTTTGATTTTCGATCAATTCGCGATAACGCTCTTCGCTGTCATAGAGTGCATCGCGCAGTTGAAGTTGATGCATGGCAATAGCGAGTTGGCCGGCAATTTGTAGCACGATTGACTTGTGTTCGACGCTAAAAAAACCAATCTGATCGGCAGCCAACGTCATGATACCCATCCAATCACCCTGAGCCACCAAGGAGATGTTGAGAGTCGTGACCAACCCCTGATCAATCAGTTGTTGGAAACCTGCTTGAATAGGGTTATGCTGCCGCAAATCTTCGATTGTGCTAACCGGATTTTCTTGGTAGTAAGCGAGATGGTCAGGGCTAAGGGTTATCCGCTGCCCTTTGGATGTGGTGCTGGGGTTACTGTCGTCAACCGCATAAATGAATCCTTCGCCCTGAGGGTTCATCAAGGTGATACTAATATATTGGCAGTCGATAATTTGCCGCAGATGTTTAATCGTCGTTTCGATTACTAATTCGGTCGAAGTGGCGTTGATAATGGCGTTGTCAATTTTGTGCAGCACTTCCATACGCTGTGCATAGCGTTTGAGTCCTGCTTCAGCTTGCTCCAGCTCAATCACTTTCTCCGATAATTCGGTGGCACGTTGTTCATGGACATCGGATAAGTGAAGTTGCTGGATCGCAATCGCAAGTTGTTCGCCAACTTCGGAGGCCATTTCAGCATAGCTGGTATTGAAAAAAGCCAATTTATTAGCGAATAGGCTCGTGTTTTCGGTAGGGCAATCATCATCTGCCTGCAAGACGCCGGGTCGCGGCAGTTGACCTTCGTCAATAATCTGACTGGTGTAGGGGCGTCCGTCCGCTAAGGGGCGAAAATCATCAGCGGTAAGACTACGGTTCTTATCAAACTGCGATGCGTCATGCGGCGTGAGTGGGATGTGCATCCCGTGCTTCAGAATGGTTTCATTATGCGAATTGCTTGCAACAACGGTTGATGCGTGAGTTTCCTCATCGAATATCGAGAGATTGGCACGGGTATAGGGGATCAGTTCCCGTATCTTGGCGAGCGCGTTTTCGGTCAATGCTTGAACCGAGCCACCATCAATCAGGCGGGTATCAATTTCATGCAAAATTTCCATAAGCCGCGCATAATGTTTAAGCGAATCTAATGAACGTTTACGCTCGGTAATGTTCAGCATCAAAATCAGAATGCCTTCGGGCACCGGTTGAATGCTGAATTCAAACCAATTCGATGTGCCATCGGAATAAGGGAACTCGGATTCCACACGCTGCGGAACACGTTCTTTCATCACATATTCCATGTACGGGAAGAAGCCTAAATTCTTGATGTCGGGGAACTTTTCTGTTATTTTCGTCCCCATCAGTTCATCACGCGGAACTCGTGTCTGCTGCGCATTGACTTCGTTGACGTACAAGTAGCGCCATTCAGGGCTTAGAATCTGGCAGCCTTCCATCAAGTCATCCAGAATCTGACGGTAGCGGCCTTCGCTTTCCAACAGGGCGGTTTCGGCCTGCTGACGGTGGCTTTCTTCCTCAGCAAAGGTCATGGCGAAGGCAATATCTTTCGCCATTTCTTCGACCAACCATAATTCGACTTCGTTAAAAACCGCCTTCTCGGTAGCAAATAGGTGGAATATCCCTCGAACGTCGCCGTTCACAATCAAGGGCAAGGCAGCGGAAGATTCGTAACCCATCTGACGCGCCGTTTCACGCCATTCCGGTTTAGGCAGGTCGATATTAATATCATTAACGATTACCCGATTGCCCGTCTTGAGCGCTACCACCGAAGGCGCATTTGCCAACTGCGGATTGTCGAGGTCAATGGTCAAACGCGGTACGAGATCGGCTGGCATACCGGCGTATCCGACCGGATTAATTCGCCGTGCCTGCCAATCGACCAATCCGATCCATGCGACTTTAAAAGCACCTTTTTCGACGGCAATTTCGCAGGCAGTCTCAAAGAGTGTAGGTAAATCGCGGATGCGTACGATACTCTGGTTGACATCGCTGAGTACGGATAAGGTCGGGTTGAGGCGACTGATATGCTCTTGTATGGTTTTGCGCTCGGTGATGACCTGAACATGCAAAATCAGTGTCGGCTGGCCGGTCGGGTCAGTCATGCTGTGGGCAGTCACTTCAACGGCTTCCAATGTGCCATTGGCTCGCTGCATATGGGTTTCAAAACGCTGGATTGTGTCTACTGTATGCAATAGATCACTAAGCTTCTTCTGAACCAACGCAGCTTCATTCGGCTCTAAGAAACTTTGAAAGGGTTTGCCGAGTACTGCCGAAGGCCGATAGTCAAAGGTGGTGGTGAAACCTATGTTGGCATAACGAATGATCTGAAAATTATCAACAAACAAAATTGAGTCATTAAAGCCCTCAATGATTGACCGGAAGCGTCCCTGACTGTGCTGGAGTGAGGCATACACACTCTTTTGTCGGGCAAGTTCGCGCTCGATCCGCCGATCCGCCTCGCGGCGTAGGATGAACCGAACACGTTTCAACTGCTGCTTCATGACGACATCGTTGATGCGTGGGCTGGTGAGGGTGTACGCTTCGTCGGCCTCAGCTTGGGTGTCACACAAAACGATGAGCGGCGTTTCCCCGTCATTGGCTTCCATAATCCGAATCGGTTCTGCGCTGATGGCGTACATTACCAGCACAGCATCCCACGGTTTTGTGCTCAAAACGGCTTCAAACGTATCGACCGTATCAGTCGCTTCGATACACGTTTCTTTACCCAATGCTTTCGATAGCAAGGATTTATATTTTGTAGACGGGTCAAGCAGCAAAACCCGTGGTACTTTTTCTTGTATTTGGCTTACCATATCCACACTCGGTTCATACTGCTTCAGCGGCAAACTGTCTAATTGCCATAGTTACTTCTTGCGGGGCGCTTAAATGTGGGAGATGTTCTTCAGCGTCACTGGCAACTGCGACGTTGAATTTATGTTTAGTATCAGCATTCATGGCATCCGCATCTTCCTACCAAATTTCGGAAAATATCAGCGGTTGTGAGATTAATATTAGCTTCAATGTGTGTAAAATTTAATTTTACAGACAACCATTCCGAATAACACAATATATGTATTGTTAAGTGATGTTACAATTATATCAGTATTATAAGCCTATTAACTAATAACTTCCCTGACGATAGCGTTGAGGTTAAAGACTATTTTTTTCCTATGTGCATCGCTAATTAACAGGGTTTTACTAATGTATAACGAAAGTGGCTAGAATTAACGAAAGAAATAAAAATGACGGGTGCTGCCCCGTCATCTTAATTGTTTATTCAGGTGATTCTGGATATTTTATACAATCGGAACATCGAGGATACGGCTGAGTTTAATTACACTAAAGCGGTCGCGCAGGTAATGACCGTATTCTAACCCCGGCGCTTCTTCACCCTCGACCAAACCCAACTCATTCGCGGTGGCAGGGCCGCCTACCTGATGTAATAAGCCAGCTATGACCGAAGGTTCCGGCACACTGGCGGCAATTGCCTCAATTTCCGACCAGTGGTCAGCGATACGATGCTTGAGGGCATCGAAGCTTGCATCGTCGAGGTTAAGAAAGGCGTGGTGGTCTTTTGCCACATCATCCGCCATCTCGCTGTAGCCTTGACGAATCAAGGCGAGTTCGTCCTCACGCTTTGGCACAACAGCGCCTTCCAGCCTGTTCAGCGCCTCGGCGCGGTTTAATTCGCGGACTTTCGCGTACTGTGCGGCGATCAACGTCAGCGCATAACCGACCTGCGCCCCATGCAGCATGGATGCGCCGTGATGCTTGAGGCGCTGCATCTCCCAATAATGCGAGGCGTGGTGTTCCGCGCCAGACGCCGGACGCGACGCGCCAAAATCCAGCATACACAGGCCGGACTCGATCAGTGCTTCGAGCAGCACCCGCACCCCTTCCGGCGTATGCTTGCCGATGGCGTCGGCGTTCGCCACAACACTGTCGATGGCGGCTTTAGTGCGGCGGGCGATGTCGGCGTCATACGGTTCATTCCACACGAGGCTGCCCATCTTCCAATCGGCAAGCGAGGTGTATTTGCCGATCATATCGCCGAAGCCTGCCGCGATCAGACGCTGCGGGGCATTCGCCAGCACGTCGATGTCGGCGAACACGGCAATCGGTGCCTGGCAGGTCAAGGTGGTTTTAACGCCGGCGAGAATGATCGGCGCGCCAATCGACGTAAAGCCATCCACCGAAGGCGCGGTCGGCATTCCGATGAACGGTCGCCCGCTGCGGTGGCTGACGAAACGGGTAATGTCGGTGATCGAGCCGGAGCCGACGGCGATAAACGTCAGGTCGCCGGTGGAGGCTTCGACAAAGGTTTTGACGATATGATGTTCGTCGGCGTGGATTTCATTGCCGGTTAAAACCACACTTTTGACATCGTATCCTTTGGCCTTGAGCGCGGCTTCGGCATGGTCGCCGAGCGCTTTATAGGTGTTGGTATCCGCCACGATGCAGAAGCGGGTCAGACCTTTGGAAGCGACGTATTCCAGCAGCTTGCTGGTGGCGTCGCTGCCCACGTAAATCGTTTCGATTGCTGCCATACTGTCTCATCCTTTACATCAAATTTATTCCTGTCATCGCTCCATGATAACTCGGTTTACAAGCCGCTGCCGCTGCGATTGAAGCGCTATTTGCGTTACAATCGGCCTGCTTGCGAACGGATACTTACATTGAAGGATCATTCATGACGACCAAACCGATGGAATTATGGGCATTTCTCGAAAATTCAGACTTCCTCCGCCGCAAGAACGGCGAGCTTTACCGTCAGGATGAGGTGGCACTCATCCGGCACGACGAGTTTCTTGAAACTGATTATCAACTGATGGTGGATATTGGCTGTGTCGGTATCCGCGATGCCGCCCGCTGGTACGTAACGCACACCGCGCCGGATACTTTCGACTGGACATGGATGGATCGGGTGGTGGCGGCAGCCGAGAAATATAAGCTGACACTGTATATCGATCTGTGGCACTACGGCTACCCCGAATGGCTTGACCTGATGAGTGCCGACGCACCCGCGCACTTCGCTGCCTTCGCCGAAGCGATTGCCCTGCGCTATCCGTCGATTACGCACTGGTGCATCTGCAACGAGCCAACGTTGATGGTGGAACGAGGTGGGCAGAAGGGGGAGTGGGCACCGTTCCTCGAACATGCCGACCCCGCCGAATTTCGCCGCCAGATCTGCCGCTGCATCATCGCCGCCTCGCAAGCCGTGCGTAAACTGCGACCGGAAGCGTTGCTCATCTTGCCCGACCCTTGGCACGCGACTGATGTGTTCGACGAAGATCATCAGGCAGCGGTGATCGACACCGTGCTGGGGCGGCGGGATGCTGACCTCGGCGGCAGCAGCGATTTGATCGACATCATCGGCCTAAACCACTACCGCGACTCGACCTTGCCACCGCTGCATAAGCTGTTCCTGAATGCCAAAAGCCGCTGGTCGGATAAGCCGCTGTGGTTCACCGAGACATCAGGGCCGCCCGTTGGCTGGCAGCAAACCGAGTGGTTCTGGTGGATGTTGGCGGAAACCCGCCTCGCTAACAGTGAAGGCGCGGACATCGGCGCGTTTACATGGGCACCCGCCATTTCAATGTACGACTGGGTGGATGAAACGCTGCACCTCGCCAACGGTATCTGGATACTCGAAGCCGACGGTAAGCGCGTGCCGAACGGCAAAATGTTAGAGGCAATTGATTTAGCGCGAAGCTACGGGTACATCAAATAAAATTTATGGCCTGTTTGGGGTTTGCCGGCAGCAAACCCCAACGCGATAATCAGACCTTCTTCGTTACCGGATACTGAATTTCCATCATGCCGTCCGGGTCGGCAAAGCGTTTGGGCGAGCGCAGGTAAAACTCGCGGCTGGCATCACTCACCGCGTAACCGTGCGCCTCGATCCACCCGTTGAGTTCGGCGTGTGCTTGCCCGACCGCGCCGAAGTCGTCGTAGCTGCCAATGTAGACCGCATACGCGACCGTCACTTCCGGCAGCGGGTGAACAGCGGCTTTGCCCTGCTGCACCGGCTTGGCTGACTTCGGCACCACATACGCCATCTCCACATCAATCCCCTCGGCCTCGGTCGGGTAGTACAGCGCGAAAGATATGCCATCGCTCTTTAGCCCCTGTGCCGCCATCAACATGCTGGCCTCGCCGTTTAGCGCGATACAGCGTTCGCGCATCTGCTTGGGCGAGGGCACCACTTCCCGCGCACCGGCGATCATCAGCGGCGCGACCGTTTTCATCAACACATCCACTTTAGACATCTTCCCCTCCTGTTCAATTTGGTGCAGGCGAACTTCAATTTGCAGTAACTTTTCCTGTGCTTCGGTCGCTTCGGCTTCCACCTGCGCTCGCCGCAGCGTCAGCATCCCGCGCAGCGCCTCGGCACTCAGGTCGTCGTCCAGCATGTCGCCGATAGCCTCCAGCGAGAACCCCAACCCCTTCAGTGCCAGAATGCGGTTCAAGCGGGGCATCTGCTCAGGGGTGTAGTAACGGTAGTCGGTAAATGGGTCAACAAACGCAGGCTTGAGCAAACCCAATGCGTCATAATGGCGCAGGGCTTTCAGCGAGACACGGGTTAAACGGGAAAAATCACCTATTCGGAACATGCACGTGTCCTTTGCAATCAGCGCTTAAAGCTATGATGAGGTCTGCCATAGGGGGAGAGTCAAGGGGTGAGAATATTGGTTTGAGATACAGGTATGCACCTACCCAAGTATGAGAGCCTACTTGATCTGCCTCTCGCCCATATCCTCAGTAAAGCGGAGCAGGTAACCATCAGGATCTTGCACTAAAAATTGCCTGTTTCCAACCTCGACATCGCCTTTGCGATACCACTTCTCCTCCGTCTCCATAAAAAGCGGTATATTATTTTCTTTTAGATTTGCCAGAAGCGGTTCGATATTTTTGACTGCAATCTGCAAATTCATGCCTCGACCGAGTGGATGCTCGAATTCACCTGTTTTCCACGTTCGACCTTTACCGATTTCGTCGATCATCAGTTGGGCTTCTCCATGAAATAAGAGGGCAAACCCTTCTTCTTCTCTTTTATAAGCAACTGAAAAATTCAGGATTCGCGTATAAAAATCGAGGCTCTTAGCGAAGTCGCTAACACTCAACTCCGGTACTAAAGCATTGGAAATCATAACAATAACCTTTTAGGTACTGCCATTCCCTTGTACATAGGGTTCATATTCTCGTTTGCTAAATCCAGTATGGGCTTCAAACCAATCGTCGTTGTGACGATGCTTTTGCAAACCGAGAGCTGCAAATTCATCTTCTGGCGGAATCGCTTTTACGCCAAGCTCACGCAGAACGCTGTTAATTGGTCTCTCTGAGACGTTCGTATATTCGTAAGCTTCGCCAATCATCACTCCGTTCATTGCAGGCTTGAGTATCATTGCACCATGCCGCCATAAAGCAGCGGATTGTGATCCGTTCCCTCCAAAGAAATAAGCATTTATATATGCAATAGGGACACGGCGAGACAACAGACTGATCCAATCCAGCATACTTTGACTTAGCGATAAGTCTTTGTGTTCCTCAGGAATAGAACTTGCCTCAAGTTCCAATGAATTCTCTAAATATTCATCGTCAAGAATAAGTTCAAAACCCTGATTCAATGGGGCAACCGTGATGTAGGGGCTAAGCTGACGAAATTCTGTGAACACACCTTTTTCTGCTACGAAAGCGTTAATATCGTATCCCATTCCTCACTCCTACTAACCCAACATCCTAATCTCAGTTTCAGAGAATCGATACTCATTTTACCGAAACAAAAACAGAGGACTCACTGAGTCCTCTGTTCGATCTACCAATCATCTGCGGTTCATTACGCAGGCGGGGCAACCGGCGTGGGGCTGTCCGTCGGGCTGCTAGCAACCGGTGCGCTGCCACGCATAACCTCTTCAAAGGCCAACCGGTCGAGCGTTTCCTGCTCCATCAGCACCTTAATCAAACGTTCGAGTTTGTCGCGGTTTTCGGTCAGCAGCGTCTTGGCACGCAGATAAGCCGTTTGCAAGATGCGGCGGACTTCATTGTCGATTTCCTCGGCGGCCTGTTCGCTGTAATCGCGCTGTTCGCCGATTTCACGCCCGAGGAACACAGCACCGTTATTGCTGCCGAAGGTGCGCGGGCCGAGCGTTTCGCTCATGCCGTAGCGCGTGACCATCGAACGGGCATAACCGGTGACTTGTTCCAAATCCATGCTTGCGCCGGTAGTCAGTTGGTTGAAGATAATTTCTTCAGCCGCGCGTCCACCGAGGGTCATGGTGATGGTGTCCTCGAAGAATTCCTTCGAGCGCATCATCAGGTCTTCTTCGGGCATCGAAAGCACATAACCACCGGCACGACCACGCGGCACAATCGTGATCTTGTTGACGGGGTTGGTGTGTTCGAGCAGGTAACCGAGAATGGCGTGACCCGCTTCGTGGTAAGCAATCTGGAGGCGCTCGTTCGGCGAAATCACGCGCGACTTGCGTTCCGGCCCCATCGTGACACGATCCATGCTCTCGCTCATCTCGCTCATGCTGATCGCCTTCTTGTTGCGGCGAGCAGTGAGAATCGCTGCTTCGTTCACCAAGTTTTCGAGGTCAGCACCGGAGAAACCAACGGTCATCTTGGCGATTTGTTCCAAGTCAACATCGGGAGCCAGCGGCTTGCCCTTGGAATGTACCTTCAAGATGTCGGTACGTCCCTTGATGTCGGGGTTATCCATAATCACCTTACGGTCGAAACGACCGGGACGCAGCAGCGCCGGATCAAGGATGTCGGGGCGGTTGGTCGCGGCGCAAATAATGACATTAGTGCCGGTTTCGAAACCGTCCATCTCCACCAAGATCTGGTTGAGCGTCTGCTCACGTTCGTCATGACCACCACCGAGGCCAGCACCACGGTGACGACCAACTGCGTCGATTTCGTCAACGAAGATGATCGACGGGGCTTCGGACTTGGCACGTTCGAATAGGTCACGGACGCGGCTTGCGCCCACACCAACGAACATTTCCACAAATTCCGAACCGGAAATGCTGAAGAACGGCACACCGGCTTCACCAGCCACAGCACGCGCCATCAGGGTCTTACCGGTACCGGGCGGGCCAACCATCAGCACACCCTTGGGAATACGAGCGCCGAGGCGAATGAACTTTTCCGGCTCCTTCAGGAACTCGACGATTTCTTTCAGTTCTTCCTTAGCCTCTTCCGCGCCTGCCACATCCGAGAACGTCACCTGTGGGCGTTCCATATCGCGCGTCACACGGGCGCGGCTGCGGCCAAAGCTCATGGCTTGGTCTTGTCCGGTACGTACCGAACGCATCATGCGCCACAGCAGCCAAATAATCAGCAGTGTGGGTACCACCGCGATCAGCAGTTGGAACAGCACGTTGGATGTGTTATCTCCCGGCTGCTCGGTGTAGCTCAGGTCAGCAAATTGGCCTTCCGTCACGCCGAAAGTACGCAGCGCCGAGAACAAATCAGTCTCGCGTTCCTTATAATAAGAAACCCGTTCGCCGCTGCGGAGTTCGATGCGCACATCGTTACCCCCCAAGACGACGACCGATTTGACCTGATTCTCTTTAATGAACTCGGCAAAGCGATCCAGTGTGATGTTATTTCCGGCGGTACCGCTGCCGGGCGCGGCAAATACGAATATGAATAAGAGGATGACAACCCCAGCAATGATCAGCCAAAAGCGCTGGGCGTTACGACCACCAAAAGGGGAATTGGTGTTATTTTCATTTTGCGGTTCGTTTGGTCGGTTATTCACGAGGACGGCGCGAAAAACGCTGCGCGGAAACAGCCGGACGCGCCTCTCTCCTTTCTACGCCTAACAAATACGATAGTGATTGGACGAAGGGTTCTGGTTGCGATCCCAAATTTCAGAGGACAATTGTAGATTTGTAAACATTACCTTTCTTATACTGATGATAATCGGCAAAGTCTCACTGGTCAATATCACCCGTATAAATCTCACGTTAGAAAAGTGGTGTTCTAAGGTATAGTTGCCAATATAAAGTATAGCGAACTTATACATGCTAGGGGTTTATAATATAATTCGATTTATTGGCTAAATGATTGTTTTACAATTTTCTGACGCCGTTCTATTGGGCAAATGATGGTAGAATACTTTTATATGGAAAATGGCAGCGTATACCGAGGCGGGTGAAAAGTGAATAATCGGGCGGAAATGAACGACGACGAACCCAAAGAGCCAAACGGCAAACCAAATTCCGGCAAAAGTATCCCGACGCCAGATATTGATGCAGATATGCTCCGCCGGAATGCAACCCGCGGTTTGGATAATACAGACTATGAAGAATCCGAACCCCGCTGGGGTACGGCACGTTTTAACGAACGCACCAGTTTGATGCTGTTTGTGCGCGGCGCTCCTGAACCGTTCATTTTTGATGCCGGTGCGGTGGTCGAAATCATTATCGGTCGGCAAGATCCCGACACCAAACTATCACCCGATGTTGACCTTGAAAATTTCGGCGGTACCGAGAAGGGCGTTTCCCGCCGACACGCCACCATCATCCGCAAAGACGGCTCACTTAATATTGTCGATGCAGGCAGCCATAATGGAACATTTCTCAACGGGCAGCGGTTGATCGCCCACCAGCCGCGTGTACTGCGCGACGGTGATGATATTCGTTTGGGATTTTTGGTGCTGCGCGTAAAATTTGTTAAAGTTTCCGTAACGCCTTAAAAAACACCCATCGTAAGTCCAACAATAATGCTTGATCGCACCAACGAACAATGGCTGGCCGACTTAACAGGCACGCCTGAAAAACAATCTCCCGCACTCGAAGACCTGCGTGAGCGTCTTCAACGCGGCATTTACTATTACCTCAGCCGTGAACGCAGCGACCTTTCCAGCCTCTCGAGTTCCGAAATTACCCAGATGGCGGAAGATCTCGCGCAGGATGCGACGCTGCGAGTGATGGAAAACCTCGACAGCTTTCGTGGCGACAGCCGTTTTACCACATGGGCGACCAAAATTGCCGTGCGCGTGGCGATCAGCGACCTTCGCCGCGCTCGCTACCGCGACTTCAGCCTCGACGACCTCACCGCCGACGGTGATCTGATGCCCGGTACCACGAACGCCCTTGCCGGAACACCCGAACACACGCCGGAAAACCAGACCGAGCGCGAAGACGTGATGCAAAAGATCAGCGCCGCGCTGAAAAGTGCGCTCACCGACCGCCAATATCAAGCGCTGGTTGCTGTGGCGCTGCAAGATGTCCCGCTGGAAGTGGTGGCGGAACGCATGGGCACCAACCGGAACGCGCTGTATAAGCTGCTGCACGATGCGCGCCGAAAATTACGAAATTATCTGGAAACTGAGGGACTTTCCACCAATTACATGCTAGACTTGTTTCAAGATTAAGCGGCTTTGGTGGCTGCTGCATGTAAGAACGGTACGGATGCTATCGTCCAATAAGTGTAGAGAATAGAACAAGGCCTGAAATCATGGGACTGCCAGACGAACAATTACGCAAATTGATTGATCACATTTTTGTCAGTCACCAGGATGGTGAAATGGATTGCGACTCTTGCGGATGCCAGCTTGAGTGCCTCGCCGAGAAAGTGGCAGCAGGTGCCAGCCTTCTTGACCTCTTACCGGCGGTCGAGGCACACCTGCGCTGTTGCACCGATTGCCGCGAAGAATGGCAAGCACTTCTGTGCATTGTCCGTGCCGAGCGCGACGGCAGCCTGAGCGCATCCAACTAACACATTAGCGACTAAGCATCAACAACTCAACCACAAAGCAGCATCATTTATCCGTATGAACGAGGTTATCTCCATGAAGCGTGAACGTGTCGCAATTATCGGTTCGGGGCCAGCAGGTCTAACAGCCGCGCTGTATACCGCCCGCGCCCAACTCAGTACCGTCGTGTTCGTCGGCAGGCTGCTGGGTGGGCAAATTTCGACCACGCACGAAGTCGAAAACTTCCCCGGTTTCCCCAACGGCACCACCGGCCCTGAATTGGTCGAGAACATGAAGTTGCAGGCCGAAAAGTTTGGCGCCAAGCTTGTGTTCGAAAGCGTGACCGAAGTTGACCTCACCAAAGGCTCGCCCTTCCGCCTCAAGACCGATAACGATGAAGAATACTTGGCGGATACCGTCATCGTGACCATTGGTGCCAACCCGCGCGAACTGCAAATCCCCGGCGAGAAGCAGTATGTCGGTCGCGGTGTGAGCTACTGCGCGACCTGCGATGGCTTCTTCTTCCGTGGTAAGGATATTACCGTCGTCGGTGGCGGTGACTCGGCGCTGCAAGAAGCGTTGTTCCTAACCAAGTTTGGTAAGTCGGTGAACATCATTCACCGCCGCGATGACCTGCGTGCCAGCGTAGCACTGCAAACTCGTGCGATGGCGCACCCCAAGATCAACTTTACCTACAGCACGATTGTTGAAGAGGTAAAGGGTGAAGGCGGCGACGGCGCTCCGGCGATTGTGAAGTCGATCATCCTGCGCGACCTCAAGACCGGCACCGTCACCGAGAAGCCGACCGATGGCGTGTTCATCTTCGTCGGTTACGATCCGAATAGCTGGCTGTTCAAGAATCAGCTTGATCTGAGCGTCGACGAATACATGAAGATCGACTCGAACATGCAAACCAGCATCGATGGGGTATTCGCAGCCGGCGAAATTCACGACAGCGTGTTCCGTCAGGCGATCACCGCCGCCGGTGATGGCTGCAAGGCCGCACTGTCCGCCATCAAGTGGCTGGGCGAGCGTGAAGACAGCCTGCAACCACTGGATGAAGTTCCGGTTGCAGTCGCAGGTGACTAACCGCCAAACCAAGTGAATCAAGTAGGGGCGCACAAGCCATTGTGCGCCCTTTTTATTTGCCCATCACCTACTCATCTCCTGCTTAATCACCACCGCCACAATTAATTACAGGATGCCTTTCGACAGAACTGTAGGAGGGGCAAATGAGCGTAAAAGGGAAAGTCGCGCTGATTACGGGAGGCGGCTCTGGTTTAGGCGAAGCAGCAGCACGGGTGCTGGCGCGGGAAGGCGCAAAAGTCGCCATCACCGGACGCACACTCGATGAACTCAAGGAAGTGGCGGACGACATCAAAAAGCATGGGGGCGAAGCACTCGCGGTAAAAGCCGACATATCAAAACCCGCCAGTATCGAAAAAGCCATCGAGAAGGTTGTGGATAAATGGGGGCAGTTGGACATTGTGTTCGCCAACGCTGGCATTAACGGCGTGTGGGCACCGATTGAAGATTTGACGGTCGAGGAGTGGCAGGAAACCATCGACATCAATCTGAACGGCACCTTCTACACACTCAAATATGCCGCGCCGTACCTCAAGAAGAAGGGCGGTTCGATCATCGTGACCGCTTCGGTCAACGGCACGCGCATCTTCAGCAACACGGGTGCCACCGCCTATTCATCGACCAAGGCCGCGCAGGTGGCGATGACCAAAATGCTGGCGCTCGAACTCGCCAAGTATCGCATCCGCGTCAACGTCATCTGCCCCGGTGCGATTGAAAGCGAGATCGACGACAATACCAAGAAGCGCAACGTCGAGAAGGAAAAGGAGCCGGTTGAGTTCCCCGAAGGCTCGATTCCGCTAACCGATGGCAAACCGGGAAAGGCCGAGGACGTGGGCGAACTGGTGCTGTTCCTCGCCTCGGATGCCTCCAAACACATCACCGGCACCGAAATTTGGATCGACGGCGCACAATCGCTGCTGCAAGGCTAACACCACCCAACAAAAAGGGCGGCCTGATGCATAGGCCGCCCTTTTTATTACTTGATCCTGCCGCGTTAACGCACCGGCACAATGTTCACATCACCCTTGACCGTCACATATGAGGCCAAGATCCAGCCCACCTGCCCTTCGTAGCGTACTTGCAACCAGAAGTTGCGCCCGCCTTGAATGGTACGTCCGATCAACTGCACTTCCGCGCCCCACGGGATCTGTGCAATCCGTGCCGTTCGTACACTTGGCCGCCGCCGCAGGTTCATCACCGCGCGGGGTACAGCCACCGCCCCCACATCCGGCGCACCGTCGATCTGCTCAAAAATCGTCGCTTGTACCGGAATGGTGTTGATGTCACCCGTCAGCGTCACATAACGCCCCGAAATCCAGCCCTGCTTGGTGCCGGTGTTCACGAGGAACCACGTATAGATGCCCTCATCCTTGTTACGTGCCAGCGGGGTTAGCGGATTACCGGCTGCCACTTCGCCGATCATCGACGCGCCAAGGTACGGGCCTGTACGCAGCGCCTCGGCCTTCACGCCAGATACCGCAACCGTAAACGGTGGCACCGCCGTTACGACGACCGCCGGTGTACCAAATACCTGCGTTTGACCGGGAAGCAGGGTCGCGCCGCCTGATACAAGGAACCACTGCACCTGCAAAATCGCTTGGTCGATGCCTTCAAAATACTCGACGGTCAGATTTACAGGCGATGTGGTAATGCTCACGGTGCGGGTGTCGGTCGTCAGTACACGACCAACGAACGCATCCAGCACCAAACCGCCGTTGACATACAACCGCACGCCATCATCTGACGACACCGTGAAGTTATACGTGCCGGGGGTTAAATTCTGTGTAGAGGTAAACCTTACCGAGAAGTTGTCGGCAGGCATCGCCGTTACCGGCTGACCGTTCACAACCGGCACACCCGTTCCCCAATTAAAGTTGAGGCCGTTGATGCCGCTGACGACCGTTTGGATGCCGCTACTCCCTAAATTGGCGTCCGCAAAAAATGTGCCTGTCCAATTCACACCATAATCAGCTTGCACGGTCAACATGGGTACGGCTGCCATGACCAGCATAACCACACTGAGTACAACTACCAGAGCGCTGCGATTTCGCTTCATGCCCGTTCTCCCATCCGAGTTCAATTAGTTAAGACCTATTATATGCGTTCATCGCAAATCGCGGTACAGGAATTCAGTACATGGTTTTGCGATCACGCCTCCAGCACGTAACAACCTGCATTTTCAGGATGGTCGATCACCCGCGCCGTACCGGGAACCGCCCGAATCACCCACAGCACTAGCAAGTCACCGATGGCACCCGAAATCAAAATTGCACCCGCCACCGTCAGCCAGCCGAGGTTCGCCAACGTCCCAACCACCACGGGCAAGATGCCTGTGAAGATCAGCGGCAGAATTACCCCCACACGGTAGCCGCTGGCGAGCATCGGTACCTTTGAGTGTGCATATGGGCTGAGGGTTTTCCACGCGATGCCGAAGCGAATGGCGGAAGGCGGCACACCCGCGAACAAAATCCACCCCAGTGCGTGTATTGCTTCGTGGGCGACAATCAACATCACAAACGCCACCAAACCGAACAAGTAATCACGCCTACTGTTATCACCCACCCCCCAGATTAGCGCATGTGGGATCAACGGCACGACCGTTAGCACCACAGACAAGACGAACAATCTGCGTGAAGCAATGTCCTTCAGTGGGATCGATACATCGCGCAGTTTTGACGGGTCATATGATTGCATCGTGTGTTCCTTGGATAATAACGAACAGTGTCTACAGAGAATTCATCTTCGTATGATAGGTCTCAGAGCGTGCTTAAAAGGTTTGAGATAAGGCAGCGCTGTCTTTACACGCGGCTACAAACAAGGTCTTTTCGTAGGGACGCAGCGTGATGCGTCCGCGCCACCAACCACAACCATCTTCTTCTCGTAGGGAATGGTCTTAGACCATTTCGCATGGCTGACATTTTCAACCGATTCC
Source organism: Bacteroidota bacterium (assembly GCA_027492915.1). Taxonomy (GTDB): domain Bacteria; phylum Chloroflexota; class Anaerolineae; order Aggregatilineales; family Phototrophicaceae; genus CFX2. Next base: position 74,956 of record JAPUDW010000137.1, read on the forward strand.
CACTATTTTTTTTACGAGGCATAATCATTATCAACGGTGTTTTTATAATAACCATCAAAAAACCCTGCAACTTTCCTATAATGAGCCTCGTATAAGAGAGTATAGTACAAGCAAACTGTCCATGAAGGCAGTGGGTCAATAGGAGATAAAACAAACCATGAGCGAAGAAAAGCAGAAGAATACCGAAGCCGAAGTCAAAACCTTTAGTGAACAACTCGAAGTCGCCGGTAAAGAACTGGTCGGCAAAGTGCAGGAACTCATCAAGGAAGGTAACGTCCGCAAGGTCATCATCCGTGGTGAAGATGGGCACGAAATCATGCAGTTCACCCTGACCGCTGGTGCCGGTGTCGCCGGTGTGTTCATGCTGGCCGCTCCGGTCGCCGCCCCCATTCTGGCCGCCGTTGGTGCCGCCGCCGCCTTCCTCGCGAAGGTCAAGATCGAGATTGTGCGCGAAGAACCCGTCTAATCGCGGTTCGTGTTAGACCAACGAAAGAGGTGCATCCGCAAGGGTGCGCCTCTTTTATTTCTTCAAAATTGGGTAAGATGGTGCATCGTTACACCTTATCGTAATCGCAACTAATCATCTTGTTTAGAAGGCAGCATGGATAAATCGCTCAAACACCTCTTTGAGAACAACCAGCATTGGGCGGCGGATATGGTCGCCAAAGACCCTGAATTTTTCCAGAAACTCGTCGCCCAGCAGAATCCGCAGTACCTGTGGATTGGCTGTGCCGACAGCCGCGTACCCGCCAACCAGATCACGGGGTTGATGCCGGGTGAAGTGTTCGTCCACCGCAATATCGCTAATGTGGTCGTTCATACCGACCTCAACTGTCTGTCGGTCATCCAATACGCGGTCGAAGTCCTCGGCGTCAAGCACATCATGGTCGTCGGGCATTACGGCTGCGGCGGTGTGGCGGCTGCCATGCAAAATAAAGAGTTCGGCCTCATCGACAATTGGCTGCGGCACCTCAAGGATATTTACCGCGAACATCAAGACGAACTCGACGGTATCCACGACCACACCCACCGTTCCGACCGCTTCTGTGAATTGAATGTGGTCGAGCAGGTGCATAACGTCTGCCACACCACCATCGTGCAGGCGGCGTGGCGGCGCGGGCAAGACCTGACCGTGCATGGTTGGATCTACGGCGTGCGCAACGGCCTGATTAAAGACCTCAAAGTGTCGATTACCTCGCCGGACGACCTGCAAGCGCTCTATCGCATGACCGAGAAAAACTAGCGGGCTGCTCACCACGCTTTGGCTTCTCCAGCGCTCAAGCGTTGTATGGTGGACATCGCATCCTCCCATATGAATTTCATGAAGGAGCATTGTAACCTGCGCGGTTTAGAGTAGGCTTAGGGGGAGATTGCCCTTAACCAGTAGAAAGTGTTCCCGCGTGACCACCCTGCACTTCGAAACAACCATCAACGTGCCTGCCCACACGATTTTTGAGTTGATTGCTGACTTCGTGCATTATGACCGCTGGCTGCAAGGCTCCGGCTTATATGAGTCGGTTGTTGAATTGTCAGAAAATCCGGTGCGCTTGGGGACAACCTACGTGGATAAAGGCAGCGGTTCGGTTATGCATGGTCAGGTCACGGTGTTCAAACCGCCGGAGAAGATCAGCTTTCATCAGCGAACGCATCTCAAGCTCTTGGGCTTCGTTCCGGCGGGTTTGGATGTCACAGTGGCTTATACGCTGTCGCCAGCGGGGGTGGGTACGCATGTCCACCGCGCGGTCACGGTGGCGGTCAGTGGGGCGCTGCGACCCGTTCAAAAAGGCTTGGTGAACCGCCTCAGCGCCGAAAGTCAACGAATCTTGGATGCGCTCAAGGCGCATCTCGAAAAAGCGGGCTGAATATTACAACCCGCGCCGGCTGGTGATCCACAATCCCTCATCCCCACGTTTCCCCGCGAGGTAAAACGTGCGGTGCTTCTGGCGGCGTGCATCAGCTTTGGTTTCCCAAAAGCTCAACGCCCGACCACGCTTGGCTGCCAGCGCTTCGAGCGCCGCGACACTGTGCGCACAGCCAATATTGCCGTTCATCGCCCAGATGCAAGTGCAGCGGGTGTGGATAACACCTTGCTTATCATATTCGACCGTCACCACATGGTTTGCGGTCGGTGTTGTGGTGCTGCTGACCACGATCAAATTACGGTTGACGATATGGGCTTTCAGGTTGCGTGCGCGCCCCTGCTGCCCTTTAAGACTGTTGGGTTTCATATGTACTCCCTAATCGTACACTTGTTCTAATTATAGCCGAAAAAATGTCTATTTTCCATTAGAAAATGGCTTATCTTTTGGATTAGTTGTAGACTCGTTTAAGATGCCGTTGTAATGCACTTTGAAAGGTTCAAAGTATCATGATTTTGATGATCGACCATGTGCAAATCACCATTCCAAAAGGGCAGGAAGAAGTGGGGCGTGCTTTCTACTGTGACGTGCTGGGGTTGAAGGAAATCCCCAAGCCGGAAAGCTTGCAAGGGCGCGGCGGTTTTTGGCTACAGGTGGCCGACCGTCAAATTCATGTCGGCACCGAGGACGGCTTCGACCGCCTGACGACCAAAGCCCACGTTGCCTACCGCGTTACCGACCTTGAGCAGTGGCGCAAGAAAATCAGCACGGCGGGGATCACTATCGAGGAGCAAATCCCCATCCCCGGTTACAGCCGCTTCGAGTTCCGCGACCCCTTCGGCAACCGTGTGGAGCTGATGCAGAAGGGGTGATTAAGCCGTTCTGCAAATACGGTCATGATCACTGCCGATCATCGTGGTATCTAATGAACCAAACAAAGTAACCTATTAAAGCTGTTACTAAACAAAAAACCAGCAGCATATCGCGATTAGGTATATAACCCAGTGAGAAAAAGTACAAAAATGTAATGCCAACTGAGAAGCCAATGGGAATGACCATTACATAAAGACAACCCCATTCCATCACATGCTCTCGAAGCCGGACACGCCACGGGTCTCGTCGTACATGGCGGGCAACATAGTCAGCATAGTCATTAATGTCAACTGCTGTGTCCGGTTCTAATAGCTCTCCATCCACGCCCACCACAGGCGGCGCTTCGGGCTTGGGTTCTAGCTGCATGGACGACACCCTTTGGTAACGAGCCGAGAGTCCCATTATAGGCGGCCTCACCCCACCCGTGCCCAACAGTTCATAATCACAAATACCGATGTCGCGTTGCCAGTCTGCAAATCAGGGAAATCATCCGCCGCCAGTCCGAGGCTCTTATACACCCGCACAGCTTGACACTCAGCCATGAAGTCCTCATACCAACCGTGTGTCAGCAGTGAAGCGGTTATGTGCAGCATTCCCAGAGACGACCCTACATGAAACGGTGAAGGCGTTCCATAGTAAGTGTCATACTGAATAAACCTTGTCTTTTCCATGTTCAGTGGAATAGGTGACATCGAGATACCGGCTTGATCGAACCACTCACGCAGTATTTCAGGTGATGATTGATGACCATAGATACTGGTTTTATTCCGGTATTTGTAGCCATCTTCATAGGTAACTCTTAAAAGCTGGCTATCGGGTGGCACGGGTAACTCTGCTGCGGTTGCCCACTCGCCGCCAAACCGCGCGAATAACCACATGCTCCCAAAGCAAACCGCCGGAATCGCCAACACAACGACCAGCAAAATAACACACCCGCGTTTGTATCCCCTTGCACGCCGCTGTTGAACCGCTAATTGATCAACACCCATCGTCACCTCCAATTGAGCATCTTCATTCGCCATCGGTTGTTCGGTAACCAACTTTTTTGATCCTAGCCAAAACTTCCCAGTAATTGTCATAAAGTAGAAATTTAAACTCAGTTGGTAGCACAGTAAAAAAATACAATAGACGGAGGGTTTCCAAAAGTGTATCTAACGCCTACAGATTTCCATTTCTGATAAAATTCGCTGTCAGTATCTATATTAATATTTTCCCCACATCCAACAAGAAATTTTGGTAACACACCTCAAAGTCGATGAACTGCGGATTACCGTCATCATCAAGCTAATGAATACCGTGTGAGGTAATACTTGTGACTTCTTTCATGGTTTATCCTCGGTCATTTGTGACACACTTACCAGTTCAAACGGCCTCTATCTACGAACTAAAGACTACTGACTATCGACTGATGTAAAGTCTCGGAAGTCACAAGAAAAAGATTTAACCGCCAAGTTGCCAAGATTTTTAGCCCATTTCTTTCGAGACTCTACATGAGTGGTCTCTCGTAAGTTCTGAGTCATTGGTATTTATTTCCTCCATCGCTTGCGGGGGAGGTGTCGCGTCAGCGACGGAGGGGGTCTGCTCGTGACTTTCGATAACCTACTTTATCAACTAACGACTATCCTCTGCCCTTCAACTGTCTTTGTCTTGTATTGAACTTGAAACTTGCCACTTGTAACTTATTACTACTTAGGTTTATTTTCGGTTAACCCGACAAACTCTTTTCCAACCATCCCCCAACAATCTTAGCATCCCCACTCCCTCAAAATGGTTAGCGCCAACGCCCCTTAAAAGCTGCCAAATGTTCTTCCAAATGGTCACCTATAACACCCTCGTTTCTGATACACTCTTTCGTAGGGAATGGTCTAAGACCATTCCTCTTATGGCTTTCCTACCGCATCTTAACAACTTATTTCGCGCCGCCGCTTGTCGTGCCGCATTTGCCGCTTATTCCGCACGTTGTGCATTTGCTTTTGACTATCGACTGAAGACTACTTTTGCAACAAACATTGCAGCAGCAGCCCCTCAACCGTTTTGCTGCAAATCTGTTTTTAACGGGCGACTGATAACTGCCGACTTTGTATTGAAGCTAAAAGCCAATCGCTAACCGCTAATGGCTCTCCTTGACTGACGACTAAACAACAAAAAGGGCGCACCACCGTGCGCCCCTACATCTAAAGACTATCAACTACTGACTATAGACTAATTCGCCCGTATCCAGACGCGCATCTCGCCCTCGGCGCGGTTCGCCCACAGGAAGTACGGGATCGCCGTAATCGTCGTCGGCTTCTCGGCAATCGCTTGCGCCGACTGGGCTTGATATAACCCGCCCTTCCACGCGGTCGGCTCGGCACGCTGGACTTCGCCCTTAATCACGGTGACACCGCCGAGCAGGTTCGCGTCGAACACCGCCGTCAGTTGGGCAGTATTGGGGATCACGACGTTGGCGAGGTTCGCGCCGTTGTCGGCTTCTTCGAGGCAGTACACCACCGGCCCGCGCTGCAAGGCCACGTTACCCGCGTCGTGGCGGATTTGCGGATGCGGCAGCACGCGCTCAATCGGCATGGCGAGTTCCAGCGTAATCGCGTCGCCACCCCCCCATTCGCGGTCGATGACGATGTAACCCTTCACCGGAGCGCCCGTCACCCGTTCACCGTTCACCGAGACGCTGTATTCGCGGCACCACGCCGGAATACGCAGCGCGACTTGGAAGCGTCCGGCCTGTTCCGGCTCAACCTTGAGGCCAACCGCGCCTTCCCACGGGTAATTCGTTTCCTGTGTGATGTTGACCGCGCGACCGTTGACGTTCAGCGTGGCGTGGTTAGCAGCGTACAAATGGACGTACAGCGTGTCGCCAGCCGTTGAGTAAATATATTGGCCGACGCTGGCGATAATACGGGCGAGGTTCGGTGGGCAGCAGGCACAGTCGAACCATTCCGAACGGCGGTAATACTTCTCGCCGATGATGCCGCTCCAATTGCCGTGCGGGGTGACGTTCGGGTAAGCCGCCAGCGGGTTGGCATAGAAGAAGTCCGAGCCTTCGTGCGAAACACCGCTGATGACGTTGTTGTAGAGTGCCCGTTCCAGCGTGTCGATGTACTTGCTATCGGGGTCAAGCCGGAACATACGCCACGCCCAGAACACCAGCGCAATCGCCGCGCAGGTTTCGGCATAAGCGGTTTCGTTCGGCAGGTCGTAAGGTACGGTGAAGCCTTCGTTGGCGTGGGCTGGCCCCAAGCCGCCGGTGATGTACAGGTGATGCTCGTTCAGGTCGTCCCAGATGGCGAGGCAGGCGTTCTTGAGTGCTTCGTCGTTGGTTTCGAGGGCAATATCCGCCATGCCGGAGTACAGATAGGCCGCGCGTACCGAGTGTCCGGTGGCGATGTCCTGTTCGCGCACAGGTTTATGCGCCTGACAGTAGCGGTAAGTTTTCGCCCAATACTGCTTGGGGTCTTCGCCGCGTGCTACCGCTTCGAGGTCGAAGTACGACGGCTCTTGGCCGCGTTCGTCAACAAAGTATTTCGAGAGATTCAAGTAGCGTTCGTTACCGGTGGCATGGTACAGACGCACCAGCGCCAGCTCGACTTCGGGATGCCCATCATAACCACGCTTTTGTCCTTCGTTGGGGCCAAACAGCGAGTCGATGTAATCGGCATAGCGCGACATCACATCCAGCAGTTTGCGCTTGCCCGTGGCTTCGTAATAAGCCACTGCCGCTTCGATCAAATGTCCCGCGTCGTAAAACTCGTGCCAGTCGCGCAGGTTTTTTAGTTTATTCTGGGGTTCGACCGCCGTAAAGAAAATATTCAGGTAACCGTCCGGCTGCTGCGCCTTCTCGATCAGGTCAATCACATGGTCAGCCACCACTTCCATCTCAGGGTCGGGGTGCGTCATCAGGCTGTAGGCCATCGCCTCGATCCACTTGCCGTTGTCCGAGTCCCAAAAAATGTGCGGTTTGGGCTGCCCCGGCTGCCAATCCAGCTTCCACGCATCCACCCGTCCCGTCTTTTCCATCTGGTGCTGGATGGCGGGGAGGGTATGTTCGCGGTTGGTGGTTTGGCGGTCTGCCCAAAAGCCGCTGTCGATCACCACATCCTTCAAAGAAATCGTCTTATTTTGGTCTGCACTGCTGGTCAAGATGATCCTCTATTCAATATACCGATATTTTTGTGACCTGTAGTTTATGCCAAATTCCCCTTTTTTCGCCACCAACGAAGCCGTAAAATGGGAAGATAAAACCGACTTGTTGAGGACAGCCGATGAGCAACCAGCCTAGCATCCTTCACCTGAACATGATTAGCCCGATCAAAGCGCAGAACGCGGGCTTGTTTGTCTCGCGTGGGCTGGCGCGGCACCCCACCCGCACCATCGACTCGCACGAGTTGATCTTCGTCAAAGAAGGCTGCCTGAGTATGCATGAGGAAGACCGTGAGTTTGAAGTACACGAGGGGCAAACGCTGCACCTGTGGCCCGGGCGCGTTCACGGCGGCACTAAACCGATGCCCAACGACCTGCGCTTTTACTGGGTTCACTTCACGCTGGACGAAAGCACGGCAGACGATCAGTCGGATGCAACCAGCCCTTATATCCCCTTCTTGCGGATGCCCCAGCACAAAACCATCAATCAGGGCGACCGGATTGAGCGGCTGTTCCGTATTTTCCTTGACGACCAGGAAACCGGTGCGCTCCACGCTTACGCGGCGAACCTGCTGGTGACGCTGATGCTGGTCGAAGTCGTGCGTTCGCGCGAAGTGGCAACGGTCGAAGACAGCGACCTCAAAACGCTGGCGACGTGGGCGAACACCTATATCCGTCTAAACTATGATCGACCGATTACCACGGGGAAAATCGCCTATGAGTTGGGTTACAATCCCGACTATTTAGGCCGCATTTACCGGCAGGTGTACAACTGCACGCTGACGGAAGCCATCCAGAAGCGGCGTATCCATGTCGCCTGCCATTACCTGCTGGACAGCGAAATGACGGTCGAGCAGATCGCGGAGAAGTGCGGCTTCACCGAACCGGATTACTTCCGGCGCATCTTCCGTAGGCATATGGAGATGTCACCCATCACCTACCGCAAGCAGTACGCGCATGTGAAGATCAACACGCATTAGGGGTGCGGGATTATGTGAGGATGTGTCTTCTATTGAATAGAAAGAGGTATAGATACCTCATATGTTGGCTTACGACAAGCTATTTTTCTTTCCAGTCAGAGGATGGACTATCTAGAAAGCTCAGGATATATCTATTCTTGGTTGTTTTTAGAGTTTGAACATCCTCATATAATCGCCTGACGAACGGGATATAGTTATCATTCCCTTCTGCATATAGATAGAAATATATGACAGGGGATGAATTAGGCTGACCGATCAAATCTAGTGCTTGATCTAGAAAAGTCGGCTCTCCAAGTGTGATTTGATTGAAATACAAACGCCAAAATACGATTTCCGGCTGTTTGCCAAAACGTTCCTGTGCCTCATCCAATACTTCATACATTCGTTCTCCTGCACGAGTGTAAAATTCGCCTCTGGCATTGGAACCCGGCTGAGAAGAAACCCAATATAAGCAAGCCAGATTTATGAAACTATCTAAAGGAGCATTGCTTTCCTTGACCACAGCTTCATAAAGATTTGCGGCTTCCTCTAGCTTTTGTTCAACATCCAACTGTATCGCAAGTTCATATTGGCTCATCTGAAATTACTCACTGGAAATGGATTTATTCCTACATCTGCGATTTTACCAATTCTTACATACACCCACACTTGTTCATAGGGATATATCACCTCAGTGTATGCTCTAACATCTGGCGATTACGACCTTATTCCCGCCTGCCGCTACCACAGATCCCGCCACGCGCGAACGCCGTTGAGGTGGTGAGATTGCAGCCATAAGCCCGCTTTGCCAATACGCGGCGACAGGTCGCGGATCATGGCTGTGCCCGCCCACGCATAAAACAGCGGCATGTCGTCCGGCCTCCCACCCGCAGCGCATACGGCTGCCCGTTCCAAATGACGTGCCAAATCGCGGTGTCCGAGCCGCCGTTAATCGGCTGTACGGCACTGACATCGGTGATGCTTAAGTTGGCAAGTAGGGCGTGGGCATCGAGTAAATCTTGACCGGACATAGTGCGCCTTTCGCAGTTGCTTATGGCATTAAATCATAATGGCTTTATACGCTAAAGCAAAGTGAATGGTGGCACTCAGACTTATGACGGATATTGGTGCCGCACCGATTGACACGCTCAATGAACCCATGCTAAATTGACGCGGATCACCTTGCCTACTGCCATTAGGCAAAGTTACGAGCAATAGAATGTGTCAATTGGAGTTTAAGATGTTTTCGTTAAAGCAGAAAGCGCATTATGTCCCCGCTGGTGAAGGGGAAGCGCTGTTCGTGGGCGGTGGGTTAGGCATCACCTACAAAGTGCTCAGTTCATCAGTCGGGGGTTCAGCTTCCGTTGTCGAGCATACCCTACAGCCGAAAGTGCTGGCCGCCCCGCCGCACAAGCACACCCACGAGGATGAAATATCGTATGTGGCCGAGGGAGTCATTGGCTTTTTGCAGGGGACGGAAGTCGTGGTTGCCAGTGTAGGTGCTTATATCGTCAAGCCGCGCGGCATCTTCCATACCTTTTGGAATGCGGGAACGGAAACGGCACGGATGATCGAGGTGATCGCCCCCGGCGGCTTCGAAAATTACTTCCGCGAGCTTGAACCGCTGCTGCCTACCGATGCCCCGCCCGATATGAGCGCCGTGATTGCCCTTGCCAGACGATATGGTTTAGAATTCGCGATGGATCGTGTGCCGGAGCTGCTGCAAATCTATGGGCTGAAATTGGGTTAGCGACCGATGTGGATTGTATGAACGACCAACCAATACCTATCAGCAAACGGGTACTTACCCCGCAAGAACGCCGCCAGCGCAACCGCGATGAGATGGTCACAGCGATATTGGATGCTGCGCGGGAAGTCATGCGCGAAGAAGGGGTGTCTGCCCTTAACCTGCAAGAAGTGGCTCGGCGGGTGGGGCTGCGTGCGCCTTCACTTTATACCTACTTCCCCAGCAAAATTGCTATTTACGAGGCATTGTTTGAATACGGAATGCGTATCTACAGCGAGCGTATTGAGGGACTACTAGCGACTTACGGCGGAACATGGGACGGTTTGGAACAGGGCTTGCGAAACTCGATGGAATTCGCCCAAGCATACCCCGAACTCTATCAACTGGTGTTTGAACGCCCTATCCCCGGCTTCGTGCCAAGTCCGGCAGGCAGCGATGAAGGGCGGAAGCTGATTGAACTCACACATTCGGCTATCCGGCAGCTTATCGACAGCGGGCAAGCCGCACCTGACCTCTCTATCCAGCAGGCGGTCGATATGTATATCGCCATGATGCAGGGGCTAACCGCGATGCACATCGCCAACCAGCCGCATGTGCCGATTACCGAAAGTCGCTTCGGCAGCATCATTCCGCAGGCTATCGCCATGTTAAAGGCTGGCTGGAACGCCCCATAAAAAGAGCGAAGGCTAACCTTCGCTCTCCTCAACCTATTCAACACTTACGTCGAGCCTAATGCAGCTTGCTTACCAATGACTCGATAAATTCTTCGTCGATGAAAGAACCTTTTTGCAGCAGCATTTCGATCTGTCCGGTCAGCCGTGCGCGTTCCTTAACCGTCAATTCCTTTGCCGTCACGACCACAATCGGGATGTCCTTAGTTGACGGGTCGCCCTTCATGGTTTCGATCACCGCGAAACCGTCCACATCCGGCATCATCAGGTCAGTAATCACCATATCGGGGCGAACTTCGCGCACCAGTTGGATACCCTGTGCGCCATCTCCCGCGAGGTGAATGTCATAGTTGCCGCGTGCCTGTAAGATGCGCTTGATGAGCCGTGCTGCGTCCTGATTATCCTCAATGATCACGATGCGCCGGACGTTCGACTCGACCTGTTGCAAGGCCGAGAGCAAGCCTTCTTCCGGCAGCGTAGGCGCGATATGCTGTTCGGTCAGTTCAACCGAGTGCTGCCATTGGTCGCCGAGGATGTGCTTCTCGACGCTCATGGTGTGGCCGGAGCAGTTGACCACGACAACATCATCCGGCTTGATGACCTTTTCGCGCACCATGCGGATAAGACCCGCGAAGGTTACGGCGGTCGCCGGTTCCACCGAGATGCCATCCGTCCGCGCGGCAATCAAGGTGGCGGTAAAGGCTTCTTCGTCGGTAGCCGAGGTGAAGTGACCACCGTACTGCTGCACATAATCGTAGAGCAGTTCGTAGGCGCGTCCGGGGTTGCCGGTCGCCAGCGTCGCGATAATCGTCTGCGGGTTTTCGATAGGCGTGGCGATGCGCTGCCCACGGTTGTAGGCTTCGACCATCGGCGCGCAGCCTGCTGATTGAATAAGACCGAAGGCGGGCATTTTATCGACTAAACCGAAGTTCACCATTTCCTGAAAGCCCTTGCCCACGCCAATCGGCCCCATACCACCGCTGACACCCTGCAAGAACCAATCGGGAGAACGCCAGCGCTTACCGTTATCCAATTCGTCGCCCAACTGCTCGGCGATCTCGTAAGCGATGGTTTTCATAGCCTCAATCGCCGCCACGCTCTTGATGCCGCGATCAAGGAAGATGCCCTTGGTCTTGGCGAAACGGGCAGCCAATTCTTTAGTTTGGTCGTAAGTACCGGTGATCTTGATGACTTCCGCACCGTACAAGGCGGCCTCTCGCATTTTATCGCCGGGGGTCAGGCTGGGGAAGAACGCCCACACCTTGATCCCTGCGCGGGCGGCATAAGCAGCGTAGGCAATCGCCACGTTACCGGTGCTGGCAACCACGACTTCATTCACACCCATTTCTTTGAGGGCGGAGATGGCAACTGTCGCCTGACGGTCTTTGAAGCTGCCGGTCGGCCCCTGTCGTTCGTCTTTGATGTACAGGTTCTTGAGGCCGAGGCTGCCAGCCAGCGCTCGCGACTTCAACAGCGGCGTGCCACCTTCACCCATCGTAATGATGTTCGCCGAGTTGAAAATGGGCAGCACCTCGCGATAGCGCCATAGGTTATGATTACGCTGTTTGGTTTCCGCCAACCAATTCTGCACATTGATACCACTCAGGTCATAACGCGCTTCGAGCATATTCTCGCCGCAGTTTGGGCAGCCCGTGACCTTCTTATTAAGGGCGGTGCGCGTATGACAGTTAATACATTCCAGTTCAATTTGGTTATGGTCTACACTTGCGAAGTCCAACGGTCTACTCCACTACTGGCATCCAATTAGGCAACAGGGATTTTACAGCATTTCACTACTGTTACATGAGGTATTTTGATTAGTCTTAATCGTATCACAACAGAATAGAACCATTAACGTAAGGCTTGGTTATGATTCTGTGATACAGCGTTCATTGAAGTATGCGGAAGGTGGAGAATGACCGGATTTTAGGTGAAATTTATTCATCCCTTACAAGTCCTATGACTCTTCCTATCAGACAAATAGGTGATGTGGTGGTTATCGATAGTATCAAAATTTACTATATTCAAATTGCAACTGTCTATTACTGTTAGAAAGAATGTAATTATGAGAACTATTTTAAGACCTCCTCATGATCATGAATTACATAATTTGCCGAGTGCTGAACTCATGAAGCGCGTAAAACAGTCGTTACACCAATTTCTCCGTTCCGTTAAGCACTGTGAGAATAAAGCCGATGCGGCCTTAACCTTTAGGCTTTATGCAACTGAACGCGAAAAGCGGAAAGAGGTTGTCAGTAAACGGCTCAAGAATTATCTTCAGTAACATCGAGCAAGGTATATTTTCGATGAACTGATTTTGCGCTAACAGGGGTTTATAAGGGTTGTTGGGTAATTAAATAGTTTTGTGGTTTATGCTGCATCAGGTTAATGGTGATTTACTTATTAAGATGGTAATTGGCAGGTTGCGCCATTCAGCTAACCACCTAACAAGTCCACTAAAAGGGACTTCAAGAATTGAGAAAGCTGCACATTTTAGCAGTGAATCACCCGAATATACCCCTTAAAACAATGAGTGAACATTAGGGTGAGGTTGTTTGTTTGGAGAACCTCACCCCAAGATGATCTTTAGGAACGGGTTTTGGCGGGCGAGAGGCGGCTGGCTGCCGTGGCGATACCGCTCATTTTGCTGCGGATAAGCTGGGGGAACAGTGAAACATAATCCGCGACAGGCCATGACGTGCCGCTGACGAGGGTCGCACGGCGGGTAACGGCACTGCGGAAGTCCTCGGCAGTACGCCCAACGAACTGAGTTCTCCCCGTACCAATCGCGTTTATCGAGTGTCCGTCACTGTTGCCGACGATGGGCATCCGCAGCTTGGCAGCGAGGCGGCGGGCGAGCAAGTTGTTACCGGGCGTAACAGCACCGGCGTTATG
>JAPUDW010000138.1 GCA_027492915.1 Bacteroidota bacterium
ACAGACACGACGAGCAGCACGAAGAATAGACCGATGAGCCGTCGCAGAATATAACCTGTCATGAAACTCTCGATGTGGGATTAATGAACAATTCTGAATATCAAGAAACCTTTTCGAAACACAGATCTAGTTTAGTGGGGCGAAGGCTAACTTTTCCCCATACAACGCGCCGATAATAACACAGAGGTGAGGCTGATGCCCCACCTCCATGTGTTATCGATGCTATAAGTGTTTAGCTGTCGCGGAAAGTCTTGTGGTTCGCGACTTCATTGGTGATGTACAGCGCGCCCCAGCACCAATCATTGCCCCAGTGGAAGGCACCTACACCCTGAGCGTCAGGGCGGAAGCAGTCACCGGCGAGGAACGGTTGGAACAGGTCACCCTGAATACGGTGAACGAAGAAGACACCACCGACATCCTCGACGAGGAGCTTTTCGGCATCCTTGTACATCTGGATACGGGCTGCGGCATCATCGACCTTCACGCCGGCATCATTGACCAGTTGGTCAAAGTCGGCGTTCAACCATGAGTGACGACCCTGTGACAGCCACACACCAAGCATGTTCGACGGATCAAGGTAGTCCATACCGTAGGAGATCATACCGAACTGAACGGTGGTCGGGCGAGCCAGCAGGCCTTCCATGTAGGTTGCAGATTCCATGTTGTTGACGGTAATTTCGACACCCAAGCATTGGCTGATCGAACCAGCGGCAGCAACACCCCATGCAACGTGGGCTTCGTTTTCGCCACGGAGCTTGAGTTCTTGTGCGGGGAAACCTTCACCATCAGGATAACCAGCTTCGGCCAACAGTGCCTTGGCGGCATCGCAGTCGTAAGCCTGAATGTCCTTCAGTACGCCTTCGCTGTCCGAGGCGGGGAAGCCGGGGGCAAGGAACGAGTACGCGGGAATACCGAATTGTTCACCGACAACGTTCTTGACAATCGATTCACGGTCAAGCGCCTTGGCGAAAGCCATACGAACGTTGACATCATTGAACGGGGCGCTGTAGGTGTCGAACAGCAGGTAGTCGGTACGGAAGTCACCAAAGTTCGGGCGATAGTTCGCGCTCAGAACCGGATCGTTCTTGATGACTTCGAAGTCGGCAACTTGCAACACACCGTAGTTGACAGAATCGATGTCGCCATTCTGGAAGGCAAGGAAGCTGCCATTCAACTGGTCGCCATAGGTACCACGAATTTCCTTCAGGTACGGCTTGCGGAAACCATTGTAGGTCGGGTTGGCTTCGATACGGATGCTTTCACCGGGGGTGAAGTCACGCAGAATGAAGGGACCGGACGAGACATGGGTCGCGGGGTCGTTGATGTAACCGATACCATGTTCAGCCAACGCTGCGGCCTGAATGGGTGCCCAGAAGTAAACGGTACCGGGCAGGTACGGACGCGGGCCATTGGTGAAAATGGTGAGGGTGTTGTCGTCGGTCGCTACCACACCGATTTCTTCGGGGGGAACTTCACCGGCAACCGCTTCCGACCAGTTCAAGATGGTGCCTTGCCACATCCAAACAAAGTCGTAGGCATGATCGGGGTCAACCATGTAGCGGTAGGAGGCCACATAATCGTGGGCGGTCAAGGGCGTGCCATCGCTCCAAACCTGGTCAGGGCGCAGGTGGAACGACCATGACAGACCGTCTTCTGCTGCTTCCCACGATTCAGCGGCGGCGGGAATCAACTGAAGGTTTTCATCGAGAACCACCAGCGGGTCGCCGTATTGGTCAACAACGGGTGAACCTTGACAGATACGCGAGTAAACCGAAGCGACTGAGGTAAGCGAAATTTCTTGAACGACTGAATTACACAAACCGGCAAAAATTTGCTTGTCATACGGTGCGGCATCTGCTGGCAGATCGCGCCCATAGACATCCTGGTTCGCACCCTGTGCGAGAGCCATTGGTAGGCTTGTGACTGCCATCAAAAGCACTGCCGACATCACGAGCAAACCAACTGACAATTTTCGATACATCTTGGCCTCCTAAAGCTTTTCAAAAAAAGTGCTACAAAAAAATAGCTATTGCAATCATTAAGGATTGTGACATTGATATTACATCGTCCCATGATTCGGCGCAAAATTTGAATATGACGGACTTTATGAGGGAAAAATTGTAGACCTTGACCATGCGCCTGCGGCATTGTTCAATGATTTAACTAAATATCGGGTCGAATTGGATCTATGAGATAGTCGAAACGGCAGATATTGTCGGTTGTTTCAGCCTTCCGGCGGAGATTGCTTGACGGGACAATCTGATGCGTGTTATGCTGCCAGCACTCGTCCAAATTGTGAAAGGAGCATACCGAATGTCAGCCACGATCAAAATTCATATCGGTTCCGATTACGGTTGGGGTGTTATTGCTGGTTAGGACTCTTGAGTTCGCTGCATGATACGGCTGCCTAAACGCCTCCCCTCGCTTGTGATTTGATTCTCGATATGAAACCTGAAAATTTACCGAGTCTGCCTGCGGACAGATTGGCTATTCAATTTGTCTGGCGTGTGGCAGAAACGCGACTATTCATCCAAATGAACAGCCGAACATGAACCTTGCCATGTTCCAAACACAAGTGAGTGTGTACCGATATGTTTGCTTTCCAACCGCGCAAAATGGATGCGCGACCTTTCTATCTCTTTTTTAGTGTTGGCTCGTCGGTGTGTTTTACGCTGACCTTTGCAGTTTCGCTGGTCTACACCGTGCAAACGCTCGGCCTGACACCGATACAATTGGTTTTAGCCGGAACGGTGCTGGAACTCAGTATTTTCCTGTGCGAAATCCCGACCGGCGTGATCGCCGATGTATACAGCCGCCGCCTGTCGATTGTGATCGGCTACTTTTTGATCGGTGCTGGCTTTTTGATGCTGGTACTCATCCCCTCGTTTACAGGCGTGATCCTGTTTAATGTGCTGTGGGGTATCGGGCATACCTTCACCAGCGGCGCAACCGAAGCGTGGATTACCGATGAAGTGGGCGAGAACAACGTGGGCGCGTTGTTCATGCGCTCGTCCCGCCTGGGCAATCTGTTTGGCATCGCGGCGACCATCATCGCCATCATCCTCGGCAGTATTATGATTGTGCTGCCGATGCTGCTGAGCGCGTTGGGTTTTCTGGCGATTGCGGTGGCGATGGTCATTTATATGCCAGAAACCGGTTTTCACCCGACACCCGCCGAAGAACGCAGCACCTTCGGGCAGATGGGGCATACACTGGCGAACGGCTTCCGACTCGTTAAAGTGCGCCCGACGTTGATCGCCATCCTCGGCATCGGCCTGTTCTTCGGCCTGTACAGCGAAGGTTTTGACCGGTTGGGTGGCGCACACCTGCTGACGAGCTTCACGCTGCCGGATTTTGGCGGTTTGCAGCCGGTGGTTTATATGGGCATTCTCGGTTTAGTAGGCAGTTTTATCACGGCGATGGCGACTCGCGTGATGGAGAAGCGGCTGGATATGAGCAAGAGCCGTGCGCTGGCGCGGGCTTCGTTTGGCTTATCGGCACTGCTGGTGGGCTGCTTGTTCGGCTTTGCGCTGGCGGGGAACTTCTGGGTGGCGGTGCTGATCGATTGGGGTATCGGCGTGTGCCGGACGCTGCTGGGGCCGATTACCTCGACATGGACGAACCAGCACATTGACTCGTCGGTACGGGCGACGGTTATTTCGATGACCAGTCAGGTGGATGCGTTCGGTCAGATTGTCGGTGGGCCGCCGGTGGGTTATGTGGGTGAACGTTTCGGTGTGCGGGTGGCGCTGATGGCTGCCGGACTGATCTTGTCGCCGGTGTTGTACTTGTACGCGAGGGTCATCCGTGCAGACAACCGCGCCGATGCAGCCGCCGTGCCGGTGGTGGCGGAGGGGTAGGAAACCTCACCCCCCCGCCCCCCTTGTATCTTAGAGAAGGCGTTAAAATAAGGGCAAGGATGCAGCTTGGAGAGGGGAATAATATGGGTATTGGTTGCTCATTTTCTATACAATTGTTTTCAAACAGTTGCTAACTGCATCGGTAGATAATTTTGCTGATGTAAGTTATCATTATCACAATCGCAGTGGTGGTTCAATGCGGCCACCGCTGCTTGCTTTTCCCCCTTGAAAGGTAGATCTACAGGCAGGCCATTCGTGGTACGGTTAGATACCTATAAAGCAGGTGCGTTTTTGGTGTGGCAGCTCAAACATGCCGGAGCGCTCATTCACGAGGACGGTGGCGACATCATCCACCTGAGCCTGCCGACGGGTGAAGCGGTTAGCATCCATATCATCGAAAGTTCGATCCCTGCTTACGAGATCAAAAACACGATTATCTATAACCAAGCCAACGGTTTATATACCCTGTTTATTCTGTGGGCGGATATGCTCCTGCCACCGGAAGGCCATGTAGTTGAAGTCGAGGAATGGGAATACCCGCTGCTGGCGCTGTATGGCGAAAAGCTGTGGGCGTATGACATCTTCGGCGGCGAACTGTTCATCTACCCGATTCACTATGACCGCATCGGCCCCTATCGTGAAATCCGCTACGGCAAAACCGTGAGCATGAAGCAGATGGTGGGGATGGTGGTTGATGTACAGTCGGCTTACATTAAGGGGCGCTGGCGGGTTGCCACGTTTGGCGAACGCCAGCAGCACACTCACCGTTACCAGACGGATAAGGATGGGCAGCAACCACCGCGCTCGACGCAGGTAGACAGCCTTGCCGGATGGTACGCCGTGCTGGGTATCTCGTTGGATGCCGAGGCCGAGGATGTAAAAACCGCCTACCGCAATCTGGCGCGTAAAATTCACCCTGACGTGAACAAAGCACCGGACGCGACACAACAAATGCAAGCGCTGAACGAAGCCTACCGTAAGTTGATGGCGCACCTAGAGGATGAGTTTTAATTCCCGCTTAAGCAAGACAATATGACCCTCGATCAAAACATATTCAATAATCCCAATTACTCATCTTGTACGGGAATATTTTCGGCGATAAGACGCCATTCTTTTTGCTGAGAAGGGTTAAAAAGCGCGAGTTCCTCTTTCATCAGGGTGAGGATTTGCGGCGCACTATGGACAAATTGGCGGCTCTTAATTTTAATGCCGTCATCTAACGTTCCATCAATCCGGTTTAAATCCGCTAAACCCACAAACTCCACATAAACCATGTCACCGGCATCATTCAGTCGAACGGTTTCCTGTGCCTTCCCCAATTTATAGGCTTTGGCATAGGCTTTATCGGCGGTACGGGCGCGAATCAACCGCACCTGCTCATCACAGGTATACGGGCTATTATCGTCCTCAACCCGCAGCCGAATGATGAGGGTCGCCGCGTACCAGTCTTTTTTGCTCGCCTTTGAGGATGCTGATTTAGAAGTCATGGTTGTCCCTGATAATCCGGCAGGTCAGTTTCAACATGTCGTACCGACCGCAGCCCATAAACGACCGCAGTCATTACCAGTATAACGCCCCCGACCCCAACCAGCACCAACCCCATGCCAGCACCGGCTTGATCGCCCACCAACGGCGTAAACATCCAATTCGGCTGGACGGCGGGTTCTAACACGCGGTCAACCAGCGGCCCGACCAGCAGGAATGAAGTGGTTGCACCGATGAAGCCCAATTGATTAAATACGCTGAATACCCGCCCCTGCATATCCGGCGGCGTTTTGGTTTGCAGCAGCGAGACAAACAACCCCCACGCCAGCGGCAGCGTGAACAGCAGGGTAAACATGCTGATTGCCAGCAAAATGGGTGAGCGCGTAGTGCCGAAGATCAAGAACATCACACCCGTCACCAAGAAGGTGGGCATAATCACATGGATGCGCTTCCAATTTTTACGCCGCAGTGCTATTGCCGCCCCACCAACCAATGCTCCTGCATCCATCACCGCCAGCAGCAAGCCGGTTAACGTTTCGCTGCCTGTAATTTTTAACAGGTAAGGGATGTTCAACCCCAACGGGCCGTTGAGCAAGAAATTCATCACCGAGAAGTAAACGATGAGGATGAGCAGCGCCCGACGTGCGCCCAAGTAAGCCAGCCCACCCCGCAGTTCGCGCCAGAAGCCGCCGGATGCCGCTTCGCCCTCAGCGCTGGGTGGCGGTTGGGGAATATGCATCGCGTAAACCACCGCGACCGCGACTAAGAAAGTTAGCATATCGACTGCGATAACGCCGCCAATGCCGATCAGCGGGTAGAGCAAACCCGTTAGTGCTGCCGCGATGACACCCGCCAGTGGAAAGGCCATCTGCTTGAGTGCGTTGGCACGGTCACGGTGTTCGTCCGTCACCAAAACACTCGTCACAGCATCGTCTGCGGGTGACTGGAACATGGCGCATATGCCCTGAAGGAACACAATGACGTATAAGTGCCAGAGCTGAAAGCTGCCGGATAAGAAGCTCGCCAACAGCAGCAAACTACCAACCGCCTGCCCCGTATCCGCCAGCATAATGACCCGACGGCGGTTCCAGCGATCAACCAGCACACCGGCAGCGCTACCAAACAACATCGGTGGCAGTTCGTTAAAGAAAGCGACCAACAGCAGCGGCGCGGCTTGCCCTGTATCCACTGTAACGCGGATGCCGATAGCGATGCTGGTCATCCGGCTGCCGATGAGCGACAGCGTTTGGGTGATGACGAGTGTGTAAAAGACGCGCAAACCGGACGCATTCGGGGTGCGAAGGGTAGTCATATTGATAAACTTAGGGTGAGTGGATGATGGGTGCAGGCCGCAGCACATCCACCAGAATGGCGAGGATGACCTTAATCATGTAATAACCCGACCGCAGCGTGGTAATGGATGATTGCCCCGCAATACGCGGCTGCATGGTTACGGGCATTTCCAATAGGCGGATACCAGCACGGTGCAAGAGGACAATCGACTCCGGTTCGGGGTAATCATGCGGATAAAGCATGGCGCATAGCTGCGTGGCATGACGGTTGCAGACGATAAAGCCGCTGGTGGGGTCAGTCACCCGCTGGCGCACAATCATCGAGATTAGCGTAGCGAGGATGACGCTGCCCAAACGGCGCATCGGTGAACTGAGGTAACCGCGATTTTCGATGTAGCGCGAACCGATGACCATATCGGCTTCGTCGGCTGCCAGCGCAGCCAGCATTCGTGATATTTCGGCAGCGTCATGCTGCCCATCACCGTCGTTACGGATGACAATATCGTAACCCTGTTTTTCGGCAAATTGGAAACCGGCTTGGACGCTGGCACCGATACCCACGTTATAAGGCATGTGCAGCACCATCGCACCGGCCTCGGTGGCACGGGCAGCGGTTGCATCCCATGAACCATCGTTGACGACCAGCACATCAGCCTGCGGAATTTGCTGGCGCACACTGCTGATCACACGCGCAACACTCTCTGCCTCATTTAAGGCAGGGATAATGACAAGCATTTTGAGGGACGCAGCATCAGACATGTTTCCACCCCAACCCGATTAGCTCGATTCTGGCGGTTAGAATGCGGCATGTCAATGCTGAGTGGTATGGGTGGCAAGTTCTGTGGCAGCGAGTTCAAACGAAAAGTTGGTGGCAGGTATGGCATCCAATTCCAGATTTATCCCAGATTCAGCAGCTCGCACGACAGCTAACATACGGTTCGCGATTCGGGTTTGATCCGCTTTACCGTAGCGATCAAAATGGATTGGAAACTGAGTGTAGTCCACCCATTCCAAGCCATAAAGGGCATCACTTAATGTTTTATGGTAGGGTGCAGCAAAATCGAATTCAAGCACATCCGTACCATTTAGGGCAACATTCATCGTGGGTATAGGCTCGTCCACATCAAATTCTCGAACACGCACTAAACCATCAATAAGATTAGGACGTGGATCGACAATCAGAATTCGATAGGGGTGCGCGGCGGCTTCTGAAAGATGATCTTTCTTGGCGTGATAATCGGGCAAGCCACGCAGCGTAGGTGCCGACTCATGTAAATAATCAAGTTCAACAAAAACCAGCCCTGCTTCAATAATTTTAATTCGTTTATTGAAGTAGTCCCGCACATCGCGACCACCGGGTTTATTGGAAGGTGACAGCAATTCTATCCACGCAACCGCTTCGCCACGTTCTACCCGCCCCGGCACAATTTCGTAGATTCCAATCGCGCCGTAGGTTTTTTCGGAAAGTTGATTGTCAAGCAGAGCTTCGGTAATCGAGAAAACGAGTTCACCGCCTGTGGCAACCGGCGAACTTGATGCAGGTTGTCGAGACCGAACAGGATTGAGATCGTAAATCGTGACATCGGACTCTGGATATTCTGATGGCTGGAAGGTGTCTATACGCCGAATTTGTAAGGAAGGTTCGAGAGCAGCCGTATAGCCCATCGGCAGCAGAACTGCTTTAAGGGCATCGGCTAAATGTACAATATGGCGTGTGTGGAACTCGACCCAACCGCCTTGAGCCTGCCACAAACTGTGCAAATGGGCATTAATACCCGCATACTGATTTTTGATGGAACGGACAACCATGTGCAGCCTCCACAAATCGGTATTCCATCTATTATAGCCAACGCTAAACCGTCAGCAGCACTTTACCGGTCGTCTGGCGGCTGGCGAGGGCGCGATGAGCCTCGGCGGCTTGTTCTAATGGCAATGTACGGTCAACCCGCACCTTCAACTGGCCGCTGCCAATCCACGCAAAAAGTGCTGCCGCGCGGTACTGGACTTCATCAGGGGTGGCGGTATAACTGCCTAACGATGGGCGGGTGAGGAACAGTGAGCCTTTGCTATTCAACAGTTGAATGTCGAAGGGCGGCACAGCACCGCTTGACTGCCCGAACAACACCATATAACCGCGCGGGCGAAGGCAGTTCAGGCTGCGGTCAAAGGTATCCTTACCGACCGAGTCGTAAACCACATCCACACCGTGACCATTGGTCAGGCGCTTGACCTCAATATCGAAATCCTCGTACAAAAAGACTTCATCGGCACCGGCGGCGTGTGCCAGTTCTATTTTCGCCCCGGTCGATACGGTTGCCAGCACCCGCGCACCGCGCAGCTTCGCCATCTGTACGACGAGCGAGCCGGTACCGCCTGCCGCAGCATGGATGAGGACGGTACTTTCCGGCTTCACCTGATAGGTATCGGTAATCAGGTAGTGGGCGGTCATCCCTTGCAGCATTACAGCCGCAGCCGTTTGCAAATCAACTGTGTCCGGCACGATAACCAACTTGTCGGCAGGCACGATGGTGTATTCAGCATACGCGCCGATGGTGAAGGAATAGGCGACACGATCCCCTATTTTAATTGTGGTAACACCCGCGCCGACCATATCGACCACACCGGCGGCTTCTTGACCGGGGGTGAAGGGCAGCGCGGGGCGGTATTGACCGGAACGCTGATAAATGTCGATGAAGTTCACGCCGATGGCCTCGACCTTGACGCGCACCATACCGGCAGCAGGTTCAGGCGGCCCCATGTGCTCGACACGCATGACTTCCGGTTCACCATAATCATGGACTCGGATGATCTTCATCGCTCATTCCCCCAATAAGTTATTTTCTATAGGTCATTATAGCGTCGGTGCGGGGTTGTCTGCTGGTATTTCGTGCAGCATCCACACATTTGGTTCGACATAGGTCACTGTATTACGGTCAAGGTCAACACCTACCGGCACTAAAGCACCGGGGATAATATAAGCACCGCTTTCGGGAAAGCGCATTTGTGTCCATGCTTCCCATTCGGCAATCGGCGCGGTAATCGTCATCGAGCGTGGGCAAACCTTCATCATACGCGCCCCTAAACGGGCATGGGTTCGCAGCCACGGATCAAAGAAGGAACCATCAGCGCTTTCCCACATGACATAGCGTTCCATTGATGCGAGAGGATATAAGTGCTTATGGTTGGGGCGCACGGGGGCGATCAAATGCGTGATGCCCTGCTTTTGAACTGTGTCACGCATGGCTTTAATAACAGCGCGGCTGACCCCTTTGTTTTTATAGGCCGGGGCGACGATGGCCTGAATGGCTGAGGCGCAGTTTGGGGCGATTTTTGCGGCGTGGTTACTGACGCCTAACTGCATAATGGCATCCCAACCTTCATTTGGTAAATTTTCGGCTTCGCCATCCCATGTGGCGGGGATGGTGTTACCCATGCCGACTAGATCCCCACTTTCGTCCAGCAGCACCACTTGATAGGCGGGAAAGGTATCGTACAACCGCCAAAAATGCTTATCGGCAATTGGATCGTGCAGCATAAACTCCGGCCATGATTTACTCGCCAATTGATTGGCTGCGTCAATGAGATCGGGACGTTGATCGAGTGTAACGACAATAAACTCAGACATTATTAAACTTATCTTCCTCCGTGAGGGAGTCACCACGTTAGTCAAGATTGTAGACTGTGACCAGCCACAATTTTGAGACAAATATGACGACTTCCATTTGTGTAATGTGTGAGGAAATTGTAGCGCGTTAGGTCAATTAAAAGCCCCCATATTATGAGGGCTTTGATCGGCGTGAAGGTGGAGGTTTTGAGCGAACACGAAAAATCATTACCAAGGGCATAAAACAAGAGGGCGCACAGCCGTGCGCCCCTACGAAAAGTCATGTTTGAGGTGGATGGTGGGAGGAGGCGAACCCCCTCCCGACAGAAGATTATTACTGGGCGACGACCTCGTAGGCTACGCCATCCACAACCACGATGACCTGATCGCCAACCGCAAAGAACGGGGCGAGGGTGGAGTGGGTATCCAACAGGGCGAAGTATTCGTCGCTGAGGAAAACAACCTTCTGTGTTTGCATGGTGTCCGGTTCGTAGGCGGTATCCGTCCAAACCTCACCTTGCAATATGAAGGTCTTACCACCAACCGACTGGATGGGGTTGACGACCGGCTCGGCAAAATAGCCTTCAGTCGGGCTGCCACCCGTGCCGCCCATCGGCACACCCTGCGTCGCGGCGATCATCGGCATCTGAGCAGGCGCAGCGGCAGCATTCGCGAGGTCAGCGCTGGTATCGGCTGCGTTCACGGCACCCGCACCGGTACTTTGCGAGGAGAGCGTTTGGGCTTCTTGCTCGAAAGCGGCTGCGGCACGGTCACGACCGGCTTGCGAGAGAATGTCGTCCTCGGTAATCAGGAAGCTGGTGTAGGGGGTGATGATGCCATAGCGGACGCTCAGGGCAACCACGCTGTCGATCAGTTCTTTATTTTCGCCGTTCAAGCGGATGGTGTTGAGTAAATCACCGATGCGGCGAGTGGCCCACAAACGGGCGATGAAAGTCTCGCCACCGGCCTGCGGGGCAAAGTTCAAACCGCTGTAAACGAAGGTCTTTTCCTCACCGTTAACCTGCCCCTTGAGGGTGAAGCTGACATTGCTGGCATCACCGCGATAGCGACCGACGAGCGTCAACTGTGTACCCGCGAACAAGTCAGGCAGCGGTGTGGTCGGGTAGACATCCGCCGTGTTTAAGCCGCCGGTTTCGAGGGTGACGTTGGTGAGCACAGGAGCGCTGATCTTGTTATAGAGGCTGGCAACTTCTTCGTCGATGCGTTCAGTCGGGCGGACGTAGGTTCCCGCACCATGCTGGTCACGCACGATGGAGTCGAGCAAGAAGGTATCGACATCATCACCGACGCCGAAGCTGAAGACACGGATGTTGGGGCGCGCGGCGTTATTGAGGTTCTCAAGAATGTCGGGCGTATCGGTTTCGCCTTCGGTCGCCAAACCATCGGTCAGGAAGAGGACGGTGGTCGGGCGTTCAGCGTCGGCCATATCATAAGCGCTGGTCAAGGCAAGGTTGATGTCCGTGCCGCCGATGGCCTCTTGACCACGTACCCAATCAATCGCGGCCTGCGCTTGATCGGTCGATTCCATGTTGTTGCTAAAAACGCGCATTCCGGTGCTGAACAGCACAACGTTGAAGCGGTCGGCAGGGTTGAGCTGCTTGAGGACATATTCGGCTGCATTACGCGCTTGATCCCACTTATCGCCGAACATGCTACCGGATTGGTCAAGCACGATGATGACATCTTTAGCGATGGCTTCATCACTTGCCAAGCTCAACGGGGGCTGAACCAGCAGCATAAAGAAGCCGTCTTCGTTAGCGCTTTCGCGGTAAGTAAGCAGGTTGGCGTTGATGGTCTGGGTGTCAAGGCCGTAGTAGAGGCTGAAGTCGTCAGCAGGGATTGTACCCGCCGATTCGTAGCCGGTGCTGAACTTATTATCACCGCTGCGGCTGATGGCGATGGGATGGCTGGGTGAGTAGACGTTGCTGATGGGGTCGTTGCTATCGACCTCCACGCGAACGCTCATTTCCTGCACCGGATTCTGGGAGAGCAGGTTGGTGATCTTCAGCGGATAGACGTAGTGCAGCAAGCCGTTATCGACTGATAGCACCTGCGAGTAGCGGATGTCGATTTTGCGCGATTCGCCGGGGGGAATGGGGAACACGTTGGCCTGAATAGCGCTGTCACCCACGTATTCCAGCAAGGCGGGGTCGCGGTACTGGCGCACAATTTCGTTGTAGATGCTGCGGGCTTCATCCGCCGCGAGAATCTTGGCTTCGATTTCGACACCATTGATGGTCATGGTGAGCTGGTCAACCGAGGCTCCACCGGGGAGCGGGAACATGAACGTGCCTTCCGCGAGGCCGTTGCCTTCGTTGCGGAATTCCATCGAGACGCTGGTGGTCGCGATCTGGTTTTGGATGCTGACATTGACCCGATGATAGTCAATCTTCAGCCATTCGGGATTGGTGAACACGCCGGGTTGGATCGGCTCGACGATAACACAACCGGGGGCGGTCGTCGGGCATGGCGCATCGGTCGGGCATGGGGGCGGGACACAGGGCGCGTCCTGCGCGGCGACGGGCATGATGCCGACGATCAGCAGCATGAGTAAGGCGACGATGTGATGTATGTGTAAACGGGGTGCTTTTAGGTGTTTCATTTGTAAACCTCCAGAACTTCTTCTATTTTGCGTTCTGGAGGCTAAGACGTTGATGATCGGGTTTTGGTTCCCGATGCGGATTAAAGGTTATTCTAAAATATCGTTCATGAGCGTTTCGATAATGCTGACATCAAGCTCGGAAAATACGCACAAATGAATACTTTCCAGCGGAAAATCGGCATCTTTTTTGTGTTTGAGATAAAAGGCTTTGAAGGCTTCGAGCATAGGCGGAGCGACTTCGATGGTTGACCGACCACCCTGACCTGCGCCGAACAAAGGAAAAATGATGCTTTTAATCGGTTGGTAGCTCTCAACAGCTTTTTGTTCAGCAGCATAACGGTCAGTATTGGGCGCGGAAATCACCCCGCGATTTTGGTGAATTTCCAACAATAAGTTCAAACAGTTATGAACGGTTTGCTGGATACCCGCATCGGTTTGAATGGGCGTGACCTTACGGTTACGGGGATGCACATAAACGGTTGAGGCGTGGAAGATAAAGCGCGCGCCGTTTTTGACAAGCTGGCTGCGCGGATGCCCCGCGTGAGTGGGAATCACCTGCTCGATTTCAATGGGGCGACTGCCCAAGCCTTCGCCAGTGGCAATTTGCTGATCGAGTTCACGCTGTACCGTGTCTTCAATGATTTTACCGTTTTTGACGAGCGAACCTTCCCGACGCAGGACGGAGGAGAGGACGTTACTTTCATAGATACGTGCCATTTGCATATAGTTATTTTCGGTGTTGACCAGCACGTCGATGTTGGGCATTTCGGTCATATCCCCCGCAGCGAGGCAGATTTTACGACCGGGGAGAATTTCATAGGTGTGGTAAGCCGGTTCGGGCGTGGTGACTTTGCGTAAGAAACGCCGGTCGCGCAAGTCATCCATCCATACTTTTTGAGTGTCACGCGTTTTCTTCGACAGGCTCTCGATACTTTCAATGATTGCACTGTAGTTGGGTGCTTGGCTGGAGAAGTTGAGGAACTGCATTTCGGTGATGGCAAGTTTATCTTGAACATCACGCAGCACTTTGGCGAGTTCCTTATCCGCGACGATGGAAATCGGCAGGATGGAAACATGCGCACCACGGGCTACGTCAATTTCGCGCTGTACCCATTCGGATAGATGCGTTTCTGGTTCCAGTAAGACGATCAGCACATCACTGGTGTGGATGTTGTCATAGATGGTTTCTGCCCATTTGACACCGCCTTTATTTTTTAGCGCCTGCGTATCAATAAAGACCTCGTAACTCATTTCATTTTTCAGTGCTTTGGCGAGGAAGTCCCCTTCCACTTTGCTATGGGGGATGTTACGGTAGCTGATAAATACCTTGATGCTTTTTTTGTTTTTAGAGGTTGGCATATTTTTGTGTTCTTTTAGTCAGCGTTTATAGGATGGCTGGCGATTGTGGGAACTCTAAGACCATTTTATACTGAATTTGTCATTTCTACGGGAATTATGTGACTATGGCAAAACGTGTTGAAATCCTCAGCGAGAAACGAGTGTTTGACGACCACTTCAAAATTGACGAGGCGCACCTACGATTTGAGCGCTACGACGGTGCGATGAGTGATGAGCTGACGCGTTTGAACTTCGAGCGGGGGGACAGCGCGGCGGTGGTGCTGCATGACCCGCTGGCGGATACCGTGATTATGACCGAGCAGTTCCGCTACCCCACTCAGACCAAAGGACACGCGTGGGTTCTCGAAATTCCGGCGGGGTCGGTGGAGGCGGAAGAAATTGATGACCCTGTAAAAACGCTGCGGCGCGAACTGCTGGAAGAAATTGGCTACAGCGTGAACAGCTTCCGCAAAATTGCAACCTTCTTTGTTTCCCCCGGCGGGACGTCAGAACGCATTCATCTGTTTTACGCAGCGGTGATGCCGAAGGACAAAATCGCGGCGGGGGGCGGCCTTGCCAGCGAGGGTGAGGACGTGAAGATGGTGACAATCGGTGTTCAAGCCGCGCTGTACAAGATTACGACCGGCGAGATTATGGATGCTAAGACGATCATCGGCTTGCAGTGGTTAGCGCTTAATAAGGCGAATTTGCCGGGGCTACCGCAGAAATAGTCAACAGTCGTCAGCTTTCAGTCGCCAGTCAAAAGCAACGACAATACGATTCACCACAGAGACACAGATGTAATCCAAAGAAAGTAAGGCGAATACAGACCCCCTCCGTCGCTAACGCGACACCTCCCCCGCAAGCAAGGGAGGCCATTCTTTCCGTATCTCATTTTCGCAACTTTTACTTGGAACTACTGAGTACACAGAGATTAAGCAGAGCGATTTAACCGCAGAGACGCAGATGTAATCCAAAGAAAGTAAGGCGAATACAGACCCCCTCCGTCGCTAACGCGACACCTCCCCCGCAAGCGAGGGAGGCCATTCTTTCCGCATCTCATTTTCGCAACTTTTACTTGGAACGACTGAGTACACAGAGATTAAGCAGAGATGTTTTATGTAAGGGTTTGCTGCCGACAAACCCTTACCCACGACCCCATTTAACCTATTCCAATATATCTGCCGGAATGAACTCCTTTGAAGTACCGTTTGCCAAGGCAGCACGGGCGACGGCGAAGGCGGTTTGAATTTCGGCGGCGGCGGTGGCGGCGAGCAGACTAGCCGAGAGTTCGAAGGCGACTTCGGCGGGAACGTGGCGCACCTCGAAGGCGCGAGCGCGGGTTTTACCGAGGCGCTTGAGGGCGAAGCGTTCCCATTGGTCGAGTTCTTGAAGTGCCGCGTTAGAAGCATCCGGCTGCTGATTCGGAAGATTCGTCAAATTCTGCGAATTCGGAATCCCTTTTTCCGAATCAGCGGTGAAATTATCGGAAATGTCGTCCACAGGATAGCTTCGCATATCAGTGTCCGATTTGGCAGCGGATGACATTTCGGAGACAGCCGGTTTTGTGTCGGCGAAGTCGGCGAAGTCGTCGGCGACATTCGTGGGTTTTATGGCGGCATTGGCGGCGGCGGCACCGTCATCAGCCGGTTTTATGGCGGTCACATCGCGGTCAAGCATCTTTTGGGCGCTGACGGGCAAGTTCCCCCAGAGTGTCGCGGGGAGGCGGTAATAGCGCTCGCGGATTTCGTTGATGCTCATGACGGGATAGGCGGTTTTAATTTCGTCGAGCCGCGCCTGTGTGTCGGTCGGGCGGATGTCATCAAACTCGGCAATATAGTTCCCCGGCCAGAAAGGGAGCAAGTCCTGCGTGATTTTCTGGCTGATGCGAACGAGCTTCGGCCAGAGCGTGCGCTCGATAAATAGGCGCTCGGCAACGGTGGCGTTGGCTTCGGTGGCATTTTCGCTGATGAGACCAACGGGGATGCCGAAGATGTTGAGGATTTCATCACGGTGGGCTTTGCGACCCTGCAAGAAATCCAACTCGTTGTGGTTGAGGCCGATATTCTTCCACTCGATCTGACCGCCACGCAGGAAGGCTGTGCGGCGCTGCGGCCCACCGTAACTTTCGCGCCATTCGCGCTTGACACGCTCGTAGTCGGCATCGGTGACACTTTCTTTGATGCTGACAATCCCCGCCGGAACACCGTTATCCTGCCCGAAGGTGTTGCGATTCCATTCGGACATGGCGCGGTCGCTGGTGACGGCGAGACGGGCGGCTTCCAACGCAGACAGACCGTAGTAGTCGTTCAGCGGATGCCAGCGGCGGAAATGCACGACTTCGATAGGCAGGAGGGGGATGCGCTGACCGTCGAGTTCATAGATATAGCCTTTAACGTAATCGGTCGCATCCGGCACGATGCTGACACGATCAGGACGCAGCGGCCAAATTTCGGTAGGCGCACCGGAACCATCACCACTGAGGAACCAATAAGCATCACCTGTGAGTTCGAGCATGCCTAAGGTTTGCTCGATCAACTCGAAGCGGCTCATATACGGGTTGGGTGTGTCGAGCAGCGTTTCGAGGGGATGAGCAGAGACAACCTCACCCCCTAACCCCCTCTCCATAAATGGCGAGGGGGAACTCATCGAAAAACGCGGGTGGACACGCAGCGGGACGAGGGCGGCTGCCTCGGCGATGCGGTTGACGGCGATATAGACCCACGGCGACTGCTGGTAGAGGCGTGCTTGGGCTTCGGCCTCGGCGAGATTCGGCCAGTTGAAGCTGCTGCGGTTGGCAACAGCGGCGATGTGGGGGGCGGGGCGCAGCGTACTGCGGCGCGGGAAAACGTTCGAAAGCCAGTTAAACATATGGACTCCTTCTGGCGGTTGGCTCTTAGCATTTGACCTTTAGCCAGCGCCTATCGTATGGGTTGTGGCTGTTCGCGGAAGGGTCTGAGACCCTTCCCTACAGGGATGACTCACACCACACCACAAGAACAGATGTTCAACATTATATAGCACATTTGATCGATTAGGGTGACCAAAATGTAACTCTTTTGTGACGAAGTTACCTACCCTTTTGAGGGAGCAGAATTGTTAAATTGGTTGGCAAATGGTTATAAAATGGTTTGTGGGGGTTTTGGAGGGGTTCACAACAGGGGATGTGGCGGGGTGCGCAACCGCACCCAACCGCTGGTATCCTAAAACAATTCGCAAAACTGCTGTGGGTTTGTTTTGATGTTATTTGCAATCACGCCGTTTGGTGACGCGATTTGTAGAGCGCCACGAGTTCGCTTTACGCCTCGACGGGTGCAGCAACTTCAACCGGCTGCTTCGTCCGATAGGTCGTAATAATAACCACCGAGCCGATAATCACCGCCGCCGCGATCAATGTGCGGATGGTGAGCGGTTCGCCACGAAATAACCAACCGAGGAATACGGCGACTACCGGATTCACATAAGCATAGGTTGACGCCCGTGCTGGCGTCGCATGGTTAATCAGGTAGACATAAGCCGTGAAGGCCACCAGCGACCCGAAGATAATGAGGTAGATAAGCGCCACCACCGAAGTCAGTGTGATCTTCGACACATCCAACTGCCCCCACTCACCCAGCACCGTCCCTAACAGCAGCATCCATGCGCCGCCGCACAGCATTTCCATGCCGGTCATCTGAAGGGGGCTAGATGGCAGTGGAGCGCTGCGGGCGTAGAAAGTGCCGAATGCCCAGCAGAGCGTCGCGATTAAGATTGACACGACGCCCGATAAGTCAATCGGCTGGCTGCTTTCGTCACCACCCATCACCAGCAGGCCAATACCCACCAAGCCGACGAGTATACCCACCGTCATCGGCAGGCCGGGGCGTGAGCCACCGGGACGCAGCCAGTCGATCAGCACGACCCACAGCGGCACAACCGCCACGAGCAGCGAGGCAATCCCCGTGGGGATACGCTGTTCCGCCCAGACGACACCACCGTTACCTGCCAGCAGCAGCAGCGCCCCGATAATTAACGTCGAACGCCAATGGATGCGTTTGGGTGCAGGTGCGCCGCGTACCGCTG
>JAPUDW010000139.1 GCA_027492915.1 Bacteroidota bacterium
CGGTGTACGCAGCTCATGGCTCATGTTGGCGAGGAAGTCGCTCTTGAGGCGGTCAAGTTCGCGGAGCTGCTCATTGGAACGCTGAACTTGTTCCAGCAGGCGCGTGTTCTGAACGATGCTCGAAAGGCTGTTGGTAAGCGCCCCCATCAGGTTCAGTGTTTCCGGCGTGAACGCTTCTACACGGCTGTCCTCAAGGGCGATGATACCAATGGTACGGTAGCCGAAAATCATCGGCACAGCGATAGCGGACTTGGCCTCGGTCGAGATCGGGTTGTAGTTCGGCTCGGCTTCGAGATTACCGAAAATGCGCGGCTCTCCATCGACTGCGACCTGACTGAGCGCGTTATCCGAATTACCAACCAAAATTTCCGACAATTCAGAAAGCGGTTGGTCAGAACCGGAAAGCGCCGATGCCCGCAGCAGCGTGTAGTTTTCGCCGTATTGGTCAGTATAGCTTTCTGACAGATACAGGCTGGCGTTAAGCGCACCCAACGATTCACGCACCAGCGTCGCCACGTCTTGCAGCGATTCGCTCAACGTCTTGTCGCCGGAAGCCGACGCGGTGGTGGTTACGTTGAACAAGAAGCCCATTTCGCGCGCACGGTTTTCCGCTTGCTCGAATAGTCGGGCGTTATCCAGCGCCACCGAAATCTGGTTCGCGAGCGTACTCAAGACCGTTACGTCATCGTCACCGAAGGCATTCGGTGTATTCGACTGCACGTCCAGCGCACCAGCGATGCGCCCCTTCACGATGATGGGCAGCGCCATTTCGGAACGTGTCAGCGGAAGGTAAGGGTTCGGACGGTGGACAACATGTGCGTCTGCCGTGTCGAGCGCGACGACCGGTTGACCGCTGGTGGTCACCTGCCCGATAACCGACTTCGACCCCTTCGCAAGGCGGTGGTTGATGGCTAACAACTGCCGTCCCGGTTCGCCCGTGCTGGCACGCAGTTCCGCATACTGGTCTTTAGCATCCATCAGGAAGATCTGAACATGGTCGTAATGGAAAGCGTCGCGGATAAGATCAACCAGACGCGGCAGCAGAACGTTCAGGTCGAGAATGGAGTTCGCGATCTGGCTCACCTGCGCCGAGATCGAAAGCTGACGCGCACGGCGATCAGTTTGTTCGAGGAGGCGAGTCGCTTCCATTGACAGCGACGCTTGTTCCGCGAACGATTGGTAAATGCGCCGGTCGCGGTCAGTATGAGTGTAACGCTGCGACGCGGCGATCCAGATAACGCCTAACGAGCGGTTACCGGATTTCAGCGGGATAACCGTCAGGGCGCGGGCATCAGTGCTTTCCAGCCCCATCCGCTCAAGTTCGCTCAAGTCCTCTCTGAGCGACACATCATCAATTGTCAATAAGGTTTGTGTCGACACCTGCCGCCATGCGGGGAACTGGTCAGGGTTGAGCGTCACACCCAGCAGGTTAATACCGGCTTGCCCATCCGCCTGCCAATTGGCAATCACCACCAGATCGTTGCTGTTGGTTTCGGTGGCCGGAACCGCCATGAAAATTTGGTTAGCGTTCGGGATACGCAGTTTGTTAATGATGGTATCCACGATTTGCTGCGGCGATGAAGCGTTCGCCAAACTACGGCTGGTTTCGTACAGAATAGTCGCCTCTTCAAACGAGGCTTCTGTACGCACTTGAAGGTTGCGGTTATCCAGCGCGACAGCGGCATTATCCGCCAGCGTCGAGAGGAAGCGTTCGTTATCGTTGCTAAAGTCCAACGTGCGGTTGTAAAGGACAGCAATCCACCCCTGCAAAATATCGCGGGTACGCATCGGCACGACCGACAGTGCTTCAATTCCTTGCGCAAGGAATTCTTGCTGCAATTCAGGGCTAATTTCCTGCTGATCTTTCAAGTCAGAAATCATCAACATTTCCGAACGGAACAAATCTTGCGGAAGGCTGAACTGCTCTGGCGACAGCAACCCGCGCACCGGATTCAACTCACCGGTAGTTTCATCCAGCAGCACGATATAACCATCCATCGGGTCAATCATATACAACTGGGCAATCGCGGCATCCAGCGCGTCTTCCAGCGTCGGCGCTTCGGACAGCGACCGCGTAGCTTCGTACAGTGAAATTTGTTCACGCAAACTGTTTTGCAGTGTGTTTTCAAGACCGCGCAGGTTACTAATGTCTTGGAAGGCAGCAATGATGGAGGTAACGTTACCGCGCGCGTCATAAATTGGTGCGGCGTTCAAGAGCAGATCGTTCTGGAAATCGTCATTCACCACCGCGATGTCGTCACCAAAGGCCGCCACACCGCTGGCCGCCGCCACATTAATCGGCAGTTCGGCTTCGGGGTAATGCACGTTCGTTCCGGTGCGGATAAGGTTGTAGTCGGCAACGTTGAAAGGTACACCATAGTTGATCGGCTTACCCAACAATTGTTCGGCCTGTGCGTTGGCCTGAATCGGGATTAGTGTATGGGGGTCGAGCACGATAATACCGGTTGGCATCGTCTCCAAAATCGAGCGTAGATATTCACGTTCCTGTTCGGCTGCACGGAACAAACGCCGGTTTTCAATCGCAACAGCCACCTGCGCGGCAAGGGTGCGCACAAGCTGCTTATCATTCTCGTCCATATCGATGGATTCAATCGGACGACCGACCAGCAGCGCACCAACGGTTTCGTTACCTGCATAAATCGGCGTGACGATATGCTTACCGATAAGCGCCCGTTGATTGTTGCCATTGCCCATAAATGCGGGATAGCGGTCAGGTTCATTCACCACGATCATCTGACGGGTACGCATAGCATCAACAATCGAGTGGTCACTGCTTTGCAGGTTATACGTCGTCTGGCTAAACGCCTCTTCGTCATAGGCATTAAACCGGCTGACAGTTTCCAACAGCGTCGGGTCATTCGTGTTGCTCAAGATCAGCAGCCAGCGGTCGTAACCAGCCGGTTCCGCCACCCGTTCGAACACGCGGGTGATGTTTTCCTCAAAGTCCGCGCCAACTTGGTTCGCCATCTGACCGGCTTCCGCCAGTGCCAGCGCGCGTTGGGCTTCGGCCTGTGCTTCATCAAACAGCATTCTGTTTTCAACCGCAATCGCGACCTGATCCGTAACCGCGCGGGTGAAACGCACATACTGCTCGTCAAATGCCATCGGCGTGTCAGAGACACAAATAACCGCACCCAGCCATTGGCGCTGCGTTTCCATCGGGATGATGACCGCACTCGCGCCGCCCCATGACTGAAGCACATACTGCGTGATATTGGCTTCCGGCAAGCGGACGTTCAAATCGGCAAAGTAAACATCGTCATTGGTTTCAGCAATCAACTTACCGATGGGCAAAGCATCGGCGCTCAGGCGCAATCCCTTGTAAACGGGCGATCCTTCCAACGGGATGCGTTCCCACATGTACGCCACATCGAAGTAGCTGGCGTTCACGTTGGCCGTCGGGCCAGCCAATACCACCCACAATCCGGTAAGCTGTGTCGTCGATTGTGCCAGATGTTCACTGGCGATCTCATACACCGCAGCAATATCCTGCGCGTCCGTAATGGCACGGCTGGCCGTATAGAGACGGCGGGTTTCATCCAGCGCGGTCGAGGTTTGTTGCAGCAGACGTTGGTTTTCCAACACGGTACTGATCTGCCCCGACAGCGCTTTGTAAATTTCGTAGTCCTCTGCCGAAATCGTATAGTTACGCGGGCTGTGGACGTAGAGCATCGCAATCGGCTGGTTAGCGCTGAACAGCGGGAAGATATGCGTATGCCCGCCCAACACATCAACGGATTGGGTATCCCGCTTCCGCAGTGGTGAGTCTGCCGGCACGACTAAGGCTTGCAGGCTGTCCGCTGTTTGGGCGCGGCCATCTTCCGCCCGTGCGACAATCCGCACCAGAGTCGGCCACCCACTCGCGTCAAGCTGGCCTTCCAACAAGCCCAACTCATAGCGCATGTTAATTTCAGGGTTGGCCGCTTGCACCGCGCGGATCAGCTCGACCGCCGTTTGCGACGTGTTGATGTGGCGGCTGGCGGCGTACAGGCGCTCGATCTGGTTCAGTGTC
Organism: Bacteroidota bacterium; assembly: GCA_027492915.1. Lineage (GTDB taxonomy): Bacteria > Chloroflexota > Anaerolineae > Aggregatilineales > Phototrophicaceae > CFX2. The sequence continues at coordinate 4,034 of JAPUDW010000139.1, forward strand.
AATTCGGTCTGGCGGATGAGCAAACGGTTGTCGATGGCAACACCGGCTTGGTCGATCAGTGCCGTATAAATACGCCCGTCACTTTCGCTGAACTGCCGTGCATCTGTGAACAACAGCGTCAGGATACCGCGCCACTGACCACGCACACTGAACGGAATGAAAATCGCCGCTCGTGCATCTAATAATCGCAGCGTCCCTTTCAGTTCCATATCAAGGCGCGTATCGCGTGCGGTATCGGTCACAACCTTCACCTGCATATCGCGCAGGCTGCCGAGGAACGGCGAGTCCTCAATATTGAGTTGGAGTTCGCCACCCGTACGCGCTGTGTGTTCGTCAGCATACCAATCCGCCGATAACTGCAACCACGGGCTTTCCGCATCCGTCGGGCTTTCTTCAAAAATCCAAATTTGACCGCTGGCGGCATCTGACGTTACCGCCTTAATAACCGCCTTCACCACATCCGTCAGTTCGGTTGCTTCATTCAACATCCGGCTGAGCTGGTACAGTACCGAAGTGATGGTCAGGCTGGACTGCGTTTCTTGGAACAAACGCGCACCTTCAATTGCCAAACCAACACGGTCAGCAACCGCCCGCAGTACCGCATGATCGCCCAATGTGAAGGGCATACCCTCCGGCGCAGCCGCCGCCAGCGTACCGATGACTTCACCACGAATGGTAATCGGGGCGCTCAGCGCACTAATATCTTCTTCCGGCTTGGGGTTTTGCTGAACGTCGATCAGGTTGTATTGATACGCCTCCGCCAGTTCGAAGCGTTCTTCGGTTTCTGACCACGCTGAACGGGTTAAGCGGCGGTTGAGGCTGTCCTCCTGCTCGATGCGAGACTGATACTGATTGACCTGCCGCATATTTTGCAGCATCAAGCCCAACTGATCAGCGATCAGTTGCAGCACGGAGATTTCTTCGCTGCTGAAATAGCGTGGATTGTTACTGTGCAAATCCAACGCGCCGACGATTTGCCCACCCGCCATCAGCGCCACCGCTACCTCGGCACGGGTTTCCGGCAGGGCGGGGTGTGCCACATAAGGAACCTCACCGGGGTTCAGCGTGTCCGAAATAACGACAGGTCGCCCCATCGCGGTTGCCTTACCAACCGGCGACGCAAAGCCAACCTGTACCGGATAGCCCTGTTCGACCAAACGCTTGCCAACCAAGCCACGGCTGTAGGCGAGATAAGCATTTAAGCCAATGTCGTCCAGTAGGAAAACTTGACCGTGGTACAGCTTGAAAGCGTCGCAGATACGCTCAATTACGCGCTCAAAAATTTGCTCACGGTCGGTCAGCATATTCATTTCGCGGCTGATTTCCGCCGCCAGTTGCAACCGCTTCTGGTTCGTCTGGACGTTCTCTTCCAGCTCGTCGGAAAGTTCGTTCATGCGGCGCGAGATATGCTTGAACGAGTCAGTCAGTTGACCGAGTTCATCATTGTGCGCCATCGGGGGCAAGGTATCGTTGGCTTGCCCTGCGGCGAGGTTGTAGGCCATCGTGCGGGTAATACTCAAGGGCAGCAGCCACTTATTCACGATGCGGGTAATCAAGTAAAGTGCCGCCCCGCAGGCCAACGCACCGATTGCTGCGATCACCGCCATGCCATTAATACCGGCAGCCGTGCCGCGATTTGTGCGATCAACCACCGCCAATGTCCACGGCATATCCGGCAGACCGTATGACTTAAGCACTTTCGATGCCACGATACCCTCATTCGTATCCGCCAGCGCCAGACCGCCGGGGTTTGCATTAATGAGTTGGCTGATTGCGGCATTCTCATTCGTCAACGACATACCGGTTTCCAATAAGATACCGTTGCGGTTGACCAGATACCACGTCTGTTGGGCGCTGCTATCGGTCGTTTTAAGCGCGTTCAGCAAATGAGTTGAGACATTTACATCCAACACGATATAACTAACCCTCCGGTTGCTCGTTTTATCAATGATCGGGGCAAACACCGTCAGCGTTGTAACGGGTGATTGCGGCACTGTGCGGTCATAAGCCAGCGGTGTATAGGTGATCGCGTCGCGGCTCAGGCTGTTGAAGAAGGCATTGCCCGAAAATTCATTATTGTCGGTCAGGTAACTGCTCGTCAAAAAGCCGCGCGAATTATTCACATCGACCCAGATCGAACCTTCAACGGTAATGAAACGCATCCGGTTGTAGTAGGTCGCGTTCTGGTTGGCAATTTCGAGCATTTGGTCAGCCATTTTGGTACGCAGGTCGGTCGCGATACGCCGCAGATCCGTCCGGTCAATCGCATACTTGCCCAATTCGCGGCTGACATCCAACCGGCTGAGGTAACTCGCATCGGTATTGAGTTTATCGAAGAACTCATCAACCGTTGTGGCTTGTTGGTCAAATTTCACTTCCAGCTCGCCCTGCAATTGGCTCGCCATATTTTGGCGGTAGAGGACGATGCTCACCAGCGTCATCAATACAAAGCCGACGATGACAATCGGCGCAATTCGCCGCATCATCTGCAATTGTAAGGAATTGGGTTTGCTCACCCGATTTTTGTTACGCGACATTGTTTTTATCATCTGTCGTTCTCATACTTGGTTACTATTAGCATACGACAAATCCCTCTGTCAGACGCTTAATTCTCTTGGTGTTGGCTGTGTCCATTAGTCCTGTGCAGACGAATGGTAACGTTCGGCGCCCGTAATGCTTGGCCGACTTCACGGACTGCCGTTTGCAGAATATCGCTGATTTCTGTTTGTGGGGTCAGCCGTGCCGCAATCGTGTTCACCACGCGCTCACGTTCTGCCGCCCGTTGGCTTTCTTGGAACAACCGGGCATTATCGAGGCTGATGGCAAGCCGGTTTGCCAATTCCTGCGCCAACTGGAGCTTGTTTTCGTTGAGGTCATTCGCCGGAATTTCCCACTCGACCGCGCCCAGCGTTTGACCACGGAGCTGCACCGGTACCGCAATCGGTAAAGTCTGGTTGGGCGTCAAACTGCCTACCACAATCCGGTTTTCCTTGATCGCCTGCTTCCTCAGCGCCGACAAATCATTACCGCTAACGATACCCGCCTGACTCGACAAATGACGTTCGCGCTGGGCGTACAGATATTCCTGCCACGCATCGAGGGTCGAGGTACGGTTAACCCGTTCGATTTCTTCCAAACGCCGCACTGACTCTTGGTACAGACGCGCGTTTTCAATCGCCACCGCCACTTGGTCAGCCATCGTTTGCAAAATAGCGACTTCATCTTTACCGAAGGCGTCGCGGATACGGCTTTGCACATCCAACGCACCCATCGTAACATTACCGATCTTCAAGGGGATGGCTAATTCCGCGCGGGTCAGTGGCAGCAGGTCGTTGCGCTGGTGAACTTGGCTCATGCCGGTATCACGCGCCACGACTACTTCGCCCTGCCCGGTCACCTGCCCGATGATACTCAAGCTGCCGACTGCCAGTTTGTGACCGCGAGCCAGCATGATCTTGCCCGGTTCCCCCGTGCTGGCACGCAGCATGGCGTAATCACGGTCGCTGTCCAGCAAGAAGATTTGCGCGTGGTAAATATCGGGGAATTTCTCGACGATCAATTCCACCACTTGGTCGAGCAGGGTTTGCACATCACGCTGCGACGCCGCGAAACGACCAACTTCCTGCGTCGCACTAATGTCACGGGTGCGGGATGCGATACGGCTTTCCAGTTCAGCAATCAACCCTCGCACATGGGAACGCATATCGATGAAGGCCACATTCAGTTTGCCGATTTCATCTTGGCGGTCGCCATATTGCAGCGGGTAATTCATATCGCCGTCCACCGCCGCTTGCATCGCTTCGCGCAGGCTGATCAGCGGCGGAATAATCAGTTGGTTCGCCAGCACAATCAACAACCCGATGATGATCGCGATCCCCATCCCGCCTACAAACAACCGCGCCCCGCCGAGGTATTCCACAGTCGGGTTGCTAATCGCGCTCACCGGTATTTCCGTCACCAGCGCAAACAATGTTTGGTTGGGTGTAATCGGGTTTTGCACCGCGCCATAGAAGCCCATCATTTCAGTGTTCTGGCGGCCACTGACCACGTAAGTAGTCGTGGCGGTTTGCCCCGCCAGTGCGCGTTTAGCAGCCACCGAATCCGCAGGCGTCACATCACTGCTCAAGCCGCTGCTGACCACCACCAGCGGGCGCTGACCGGGGGTTACAAGAAAGCTGTTGATATTATTGGGGCTGCTCAGATAAGGCAGCACCGATACCTTTTCGTTTACAGTGCCAATGACATAACCGACAATCGCGTTATCGGCGTCGCGTATCGTTTGCGTGAATTCAATCTCAGGGGTGGTAGTACCGCTGACCGTCACCGTTTGGTCGATGTTGCTCTGCGCGGCGTTTTGGGCGGTCACGAAGCTTGGTGAATTGGTGTCGAAACCACGATACGCAAGCACCTGAGTAATCGATGCCTGTGCGACAATCAACCCGCGCACATTCACCAAACGCAGTGCTTGCAGATTATCGGCTTCAATCGCCGCACGCTGCAAATCACTCGAAACTTGCAGCGTGCGGGTAGTGGTCGCCCCGCCGGTCACGAGCAGCTCAGCAAACGAATTCACGAGTGCGGTATCAAGCGTGATGTTCGCGACCGCTCGCCGCGCATTCAAAAGGTTCCGGTTGATACTATCAAGCTGTGAAGTGCCGATTTGCTGAATATTCGCTTTGGCAGCATCAAGGCTGTAGGCACCAAAGCCGCTTTGAATAACGAACGCCCCGATCACCAGCGGAATCAGCGTAGCACTCCCCAAACCGAGGGCGATTTTCAGCCACAGCGGCCAATTTGAAGGACTTAAAAAACGCGACATCGTGTTCATCGTTACTTCTCCTGCTGCGTGGGTGCCAATGGTTCCATCAGCGTTTCCGGCTGGATGAAAATCCGTGTGTTGACCGCACCCAACGCATCCTTAAATTGTTCTGCCGCCATATTCAGCACCACCCGTACATCGGTCGCACCAATGAGCGCGGTCGCCACTTCACTAGCCTTCCGTTCACGCAGCGCCTGCGATTGGCTTTGTTCGAACAAGCGTGTGTTTTCCAGCGCCTGCGCCAGGCGTTCAGCGACGGTCGTGGCAACTTCCAGTTGGCGTTCGCTCAAAGGTTGGTCAGCCGGAACTACGAACGACATCGCGCCGAGGTTCGTATCACGGAACTTGATCGGCACATTAATGATCTGTTCGCCGTTCTGCGTCGCCACTTCCATTTGCCCACTTTGCAGTGTGGAAACGAGTCCACTCGGCAAATCGGTCGCCTGTACCGGCTCGGCTGCGGTACTGTCGAGGTTGTAACCAATCGCCTGCTTGCCGCGTCCCGAAATATACCCGCCCCATACATCAGACACATTTTGGTTTTGCGTATGGGAGTAATCCTGCATCTGGTTTTGCAAGCGTTTGATCGTCTTTTCGTGGTCGAGCACCTGTGTTTGCAATTCGTTGGTGTACCGCACCCGTTGTATTGCGAGTGCGATTTGATCTGCCAACTGCTGGAATGTGTCCAATTCATTCTGGCTAAACGGTTGCGCACCTTGAACATCCAACACGGCGATCAAGTCGGTGCCAATAATCATTGGGGCTGCTGCTGCGTAGCTGGTTGATGCCGCCATGTGCGTCCGGCGGGCTTCCTCGTCCCGCAGCGAGGTTGTAAGCAAAATGCGGCTGCGTGCCGCTTCTGCCACGATATTTGCGTCAATCGACCGAATGGTGTTAATACGCTGCCAACTGATGACCGCATTAGTCAAATTGCCTTCGTCATTCGTCAGGTATACTTCGATGAAGTACTGGTTGAATACCCGCCGCGCTTGCCCCAGGGCCATACTCAAAAGCTCGACTTCGTTATCAATCGTCGCCAATTCCAAACCGAGCAAATTAACCCACTGGCGCTGCTTATTGACTTCGATTGCCTCGGTCGCCACCCGCTGGAGCGTGCCGAAAAACGCTAACAGGATTGCGATAATGACCAGCACCGAAATCGCGATAATGGCATAATCGCTGATTGCCAACCGTGCCGGAATATATGTCACCGGTTGTGTGATCGTCGATTGGATTATCGCCGCCACCGCCGCCACCACCAGCGTCAGTGCGGTAATAATCAGCAACCCCCGCCGGCTGAGCAGCACACCCGCTGCCACAATCGGTATCGTTAAAAAGATCACCACACTGCTGCTGACGGTCGGCGTGCCATTGTTGCCGAACAAAATGGCGCTTAACGTCCCCGCTGCAATCGCCAGCAGCATAATCCAAATAGCACGGTTCAGTTTGCCGTTTTGTATGAATGTATATGAGAAGAAGGCCGCGACAATCACGATAGCCGAACTGATGAAACCGGTAACGTCGACGATACCGCTGCTCAAGCTATCTGGTATCTGCAACAGCAGAACGCTAATCACCGTCATCGTGATAATTGCGATGTTCAGGTACAGCAGGATACGCGCCCGCTGGGCATCTAACGGATTGCTGTACGTATGGCGCAGGGTGAACAGTCTTTGGCGGATACGGGTCATCATGCGCGAGCTTCTCCATTCGGGCTGGCAACAACAGCGGGGGCAGCGCCCAATCGGATGCTGCTGTGGGTTGCGCCCAATGACTGGCTGAGTTCAAGTAGGGTAATACGAAGCAGTTCATCGACGTTGTTGACACTCTGGTAACGGGTAACGATTTCGTTAATGCGCTGTTCGCGGGCGGTGGCTTCTTGAGACTCTTCAAACAACCGTGCTTTGTCGAGGCTCAGCGCCAGACGTTGGGCGACCGCGTTCACCATTTCGGTGATGTCCGCCTCCTGCACCATATCGCTCGCTTCCACTTCAATCGCGCCGATCACTTCGCTGCCCAGCATCATCGGCACGGCAATCACGCGCTGCCCGTCGCGTTGGCTGCTCACAGCTTGGCGCACATGACTGGCTTCCAATAAGCTATCCGTCCACACAGCGTCCGATGTAATGATGTTCTCATTCAACGTTACGCCGTTAACTGACTTCCGCGTTTGCAGATAATCTTGCCAACCGGCGCGGGTCAACTGCTGGTTCAGTCGTTGGATTTCGCGCAGGTTCGTTTCCGACTGAAGGAACAACCTTCGTGCTTCGAGCGTCGTTTTCTCCTGCGCCTCGAACAACCGCGCGTTACGGATAGTAATACCCAACTGGTTCGCCAGCACTTGCAGCGCTTGCACGACCTCAGCAGTAAAAACCTCGTAGCGTCGGCTTTGCACATCCAACGCGCCGATGATCTTATCGCCGTCCAAAATCGGCAGCGCCAATTCCGAACGCGTATTGGGCAGCAGTTCATTGCGGTGATGAAACGAATCCGTGTCATTGGCGATGACGGGCTGGCCGCTGCTGGTCACACGCCCGATGACGCTGCGACTGCCGACCGGCAAGCTGTGCCGCCGCGCAAACAACATCTGCCCGACTTCGCCCGTGCTGGCGGCGAGCTGTGCATTTTCGCCAGCATCATCCAACAAGAAAATTTGCACATGGTAAAAAGCAAACCGTTCTCGGATCAGGTCAACCGCCTGTGGCAGCAGTTCATCAACCTTTAGCAGCTTGCCGATAATCTCACCTGTCGCCGCCGCCGATTGCAGCAGGTTTGCGCTGTTCGCCGCCACCGCCACCGCTTTTAACGCCTGTTCCGTAAAGTAACGGGTGGTCGTACTCACGATAATCAGCGTTACCAGCACCACTAAATAAGGGACTGCGGGGTCAAACGAATTAGCCTGCTGGATCGTGCGGACGATCATGAATGCGACCGTTCCCAAGACAATTGCCAGCACCGCACGGTACAGATTGCGTTTCGCGAGGGTCGCCGCAGTCACCAGCGCCAGCACACTATTGAACATCAGCCACCAGAAATCGATATTCAGCGTGGCGAACATACCGAGCAGCGCCTGTGCGATCAGGATCACGCTTGTTAGCGTTAGATACCCGCGCCGCAGCATCGCATACGCGAACAGGTTGGCGAAGAATGCTGCCAGCGTAAAGATGAACAAAATCAGGCTGTCTTGCAGCGGCATGAACAAAACCATGCCCACCACCGCCACCGCGCTGGCCGCTAGGATAATCAACACCATCGCTTGCAGGTAGCGGTAGCGATGCTGCCCCAGAACCTCCGTATCCGCGCTGGACGCTTTCGTAAACCACATCATGCTATACTTGCCCCCCGTTGCTTGCTTCTGCCGGAGGCTTACCCAACCGGATGGATACCTTATTGGCGTTTAGCACATCTTTTAAGCTGCGGGCAGCGCTGGCGAGTGTCACCTCGACCGTCGAACTGCTCTGCAAACGTGTGGAAATTTCATTCACCAACGCCTCACGCTGGGCAAGACGCTGGCTGGTCTCGTACAAACGGTTAGACTCCGCCGCCATCCCCAACTGTTCACTGACTTCTTCCATCATCGCCAAATCTTCCGGTGACACGCTGCCGTTTTCATCCAGCTCAAATTCCATTGCGCCGATGACTTGGCCGCGCACCCGTAGTGGCATCGATACTAAGTTTGCGCCGCCCTTGTGGTTGTGTACTGCGTGGTTTTCACTGATGGCTTCTTTCAAACCGGGTGTCCATGTGTTGTCGATCACCGATAAATCTTGATTTAGGTCAAGGTGCAGTGCCGGTGCATCTTGCTGCCGCAAAAAATCCTTCCAGAAGCGTCCGGTCAAACGGTCGTTGAGGCGTTTAACTTCCTCACTGGATTGGCTCATTTGTGTCACCAACTGCTGGTTTTCTTGCAAACGGCGCTCGGTTTCCTCAAACAAACGGGCGTTATCAATCGCAATCGCCACATTATCCGCCAATGACTGAAAAATAGGGGCGTCATCCTCATTAAAGCTGTCAACCACTTTGCTCTGCAAATCCAACGCGCCGATGACAACATCACCGATGCGCATCGGGAAAGCCGCTTCCACCATCGTATCCGGCAGGAATTCATTACGGCGGTGGACACTGTTGTTTGAATTGGAACGTGCGATAACATGCTCGTTGTTGATCGTTACCTGCCCGATAACACTCTGGCTGCCGATGGGCAAGCTGTGCTGGCGCTCGATCAACATCTTACCGACTTCGCCCGTGCTGGCAACCAAACGCGCCAATCCAGTCGGCTCGGTCAAGAAAATTTGCGCGTGGTAAATAGTCGGGTACGTCTGGCAGATTTCTTCCACTGTATTACGCATGACTTCTGCGGGGGCTAAACGCCGTGAAATACGCTGGGTGAGCTGGCTGGTGAGCTGCGCCGTTTTCATACGCTCGACTTCTGCGCTGGCTGCCCCTTCAACACGGTTGGTACGGGCAAAACGCAGGAACGCATAAATCAGGGCGGCTGTCACCGCGACCAATAAGATAATGGATACCAACGAATAAACAGGGTCTTCAATCGGCACGCTGCTGGTTGCAAAAGCCAATGCAATCGCTTTCATGCCAATCGCAATGAATGCCCCCAAAATGAGGCCGCGTTCTTCCAACAGCAACCCGGAAAGCGCCAGCAGAATGAGCATCAACATGCCATCCTGCGATGTGTTCATACCACTGTTGATTGAAATTGGGCCAAAGCTCAAGGTCACCAACAGCACTAGCATGAAGCCAGCCAATGTGCTGCTGCCTCTGCGTGTAACGGCAACGGTAGCAATCAGGCCGACCACAAAAACAAAGAACAGTAGGTTAAAAAGACCTTGATCAAGCGTACCCACGAAAATTGAATGGGGAGAAATGACGGAGATCAAAAAGAAAATCCCACCGCCCACGAAGGCCAATACCGAAATCGCGTACACCAGCCTTGCACGGTCACGCTCGACCAAACTGGTATATTTCGAAACATCAAATACGTTTTCTAATAAGCGGCGCATAAACCTTACTCCGCACTTGCTTCAGGATCGGTTTCAGGAACATGGGTTGCCAACCGGATACGCGCACGTCGCGCCCCGATGGCCTTGCCCAACTCAGCAGCCGTTACATTCAGCATACCCTGAATATCAAGCTGTCGCTGAAGTTGAGCCGAAATATCGTTCACGAGGGATTCGTTACGAGAAACCTGTTGGCTCTGGCGGTAGGCTTCGATGTTTTCCAACACCACGCCCAACTGGCTCACCAACTGGCTAAACAGGCGAATATCCGTTTCAGTGTAGGCATATGCTTGGTCGCTGCCCACGCTCACGATACCGACGATGCTGCCATGCCCCATAACCGGCATCAGCAGCCACGACCGCAGGGTTACGCCCACATCCATATCCGGTGTCACCGCCCGCAGATCAGGCGTGTAAACCGGCTCGACTTTCGTCCATACCGTCGCCATCTGCCCCGTCAGCGGGATCGTGTCACCCGCGTGCGGGGTCAAACGGATACCGCCGTCAATCCGTTGAGCGACCACTTTCAACTGTTGGTCAGCCTTATCGTACAGGCAGATGCTCATTTGGTTCTGCGGCAGCACTTGGCTTGCCTCATCCAACATCTTTTCTAATGTAGTTTCCAACGCCTGCGAAGCCTGTGTTCCTTGGCTGAAGGCCGCAATACGCTGAAGCTGCGAAGCGCGGCGTTCGGCCTCACTCACCAAACGGAGGTTTTGTAGAGCAATTGCAAGCTGGGATGACACCGTTTGCGCCAGATCAATCATCGACTGGCTAATCTTTTTTTCCGCGCTGAACATGTCAATGCCGATAGAGCCAATAACGCGCTCATGAACCACCAGCGGGAAAATAACCATCGATTTGGTGCCAACGCTCCTTAAAAAGTTGCGGTTGCTTTCGTCCAATACCTGACTGCTTTCAATGTCATTGATAACCACCGGCTTTTGATGATTCTGCGTGATAAAGTCATACAGAGGGTTACCCGCTACACGGAACTGCACACCGATAGCGCTTTGATCGGGATACTCGCTCACCACCGTGCCTAACGTATTACTGGGGTCAATCAGCGCGATACCGCAGTGATCCGCCTGTAAAAGCGTAGCGATGTCGTACACGCATTGATTGAGCAGTGTGCCTTCATCTCGTGCCGCGCTAATCCGCGCTTCGATCTGCTGCAAGCCGCGTAGGGTATCAACCTGTTCACCGAGTTGGTTTGCGCTCTTACGCACATCACCCAGCAGTCGCAGGTTTTGCAAACCGATATTCAGCGGCACCACGAGGATCTGCGCCAGTTCGAGCATTTCCGGCGTCACCGATTTTTGCGGGGAATAAATATCCAAACCTACCCCGCCGATAATGCGGTTGTTGGCAATAATTGGCACCAACCCCAACGAGTAAACCCCAAGCTGTGTCAGCACCGCGCGCGTCGCTGGCTCTATCAGTTCATCCTCGCGGCTGGGTACATACAGCGGTTGGAAGTTGCGTTTTTCCAGCGACGCCCACAGCGGATTATTCTTCAGTGGCAGGCGGGTGTTCAGCGCGCCCTGTGCTGGATACTCGCCCACCACCACCAGCGTTTCCGGGTCAGCGGGGTCAACCAGCGTAATACCGCAGTGGTCGATACCCAGCAGCCGCACCAGCGCTTCACTCGCTTGGTTCACAATCAGCGTTTCATCGGTCTCCGCCAGAATACGGCTCGACACTTGGTTAATACCTTGTAGCTGACCCACGCGGCGGCTCATATGCTCGGCGCTCAACTGGGTTTCTCGCAGAAGGCGATGGTTTTGCATAACAATGCTGATCTGGTCACTCAGTGCCACGTACAATCGTCGCTGGGTCGGGGTGAACTTGCGCGGTTCGGCAAACGAGATTGTGACCATTTGCGTCACCAACCCATTCTGTCGCACGACGATACTCACAAAACTGTGCGCCCCGGCTGCCCGAACAAAATCACTGATTGGGTAATCACGGTCTGCCCCTGCCAAATCCTCGACGATGATAACGTTCGATTTCTCGGTTTCCCAGTACTGCTGCATCTTGCGCAGCGCATCCACGCCGATTTGTTCGCGCATCGGCATCTGGACGGCTTGTTCAGCTTCCGGTGAAATCATGAAATTAATGGTCATCTCTTGGATGATGCTGGCATCGTCATAATTAACTTGCAGTTCAGTAATCACCATTGCATCGGGGCTTAGGAGTTCGCGAATAACACGCAGTACATCCAGCGTATCTTGCGAACCCAGAATGGCGCGGTTGATCTCATACAAAAGCTGCGTTTCTTCCAGCGATTGCCCCGTGATTTGCAGCAGCGACCGGTTCTCGACCACCACTGCTGCCAGATCAGCCATCCCACGCAGCGACCGTATGTTGATACTCGCCCCCAACACCTGCTTACGGTTGGTAAAAACCAGCAATCCTGCCAGATTAGCGTTCACCACCATCGGGATAATCAACAGCGAGTCAATCTGCTGCTGTAGGAGGCTTTCGCGTTCGGCCTCGCTCAAATGGGTGTCGAGACTCACATCCGGTATGTACAGCGTTTCCAACGAACGTAGTGTGTTGTGCGCCGGAAAACTGTCCATCGGCACCAGACGTTCGGTTATTGTCGTTTGTCCGCCCCGCATCTCGGCGGCAATCCGCAGCATCAGCGGTTCACTTTCCGGTTCCACCAGCGCGATTTGCCCACTTTCATAGGCTTGTCCGGCAAAACGGTCAATCGCTTCGAGGATTTCGGCGGGGTGCGTGCTGCGATAAATAATGTTAGAGGTTTCAAACTGCGTCTGTACCAAACTTAAACTGTCAGTCGTCTGCTTAAGCAAACTGCGGTTTTCCAGCGTAATGCCGATCTGGTCAGCCATCGCCCGTAGGTTCGCCGCCTGCTGTGGTGTCTTATCCAGCGGTTCGCTAGACCCTAACCCCAGCACACCCAGCAAGCGAGTCCCCGCCAGCAACCCGATCACCGTAATCCGGTTCGCGCCTTCTGCATATAACTGCGCCATGCTCTCCGGCGGCAGTGCCACCTGTGTGCTGCCTTGCTCCAGCACCAACATTTGGCTGTTGTGCAGCGCGTTCAGAGTCTCCCCAAACCCATCCATCTCACCACCGAGTCGGTCAATTTTGGTGAGTGGGCGAAGCCCATCGCGGTTCGCCAGCATCAGCGTTTCAAGGTTTCCAGCGCGTTCGTGTGCCTGAAGCGGGCGGTTGAACAGCGCAATCGTCAGTCCGCTTACCGCTGGCGGCATTGCTTCTAACAGTTCGGTGCCGATGTCCTCCAACGAATTCGTCAGGGTGATATTGCGGTTGGTTTGCACCAGTTGCAGCGCCATCTTCTGTGTAGCCCGCGCATTTTCCAATAACGTGCGCGAATGAATGAGCGTGCTCATCTGCCCGCCGAGGCTGGTGAAGGCGTTAATCTCGTCATGCGTGAAGGCGTGGACGGCGCGGCTCATAATCAGCAATGATGCTGCCGGACGCTCATCAATCAGCATCGGTATATGAATGTAGCTTTCGACTTGCATCGTCCCCAAAAGCTGGTGTAGTTCGGGGCTGTCGTCCTCCGGTTGCAAATCACGCAGCGTATGCAGTACGAACGGCTTGCCTTCCATAATGCTCTGGCGCAGCGTCGGCGCGGCCTTCGACCATGCCATAACCGGCATATCCGTCCAGTTATAAACACGGTCGCGGTTGGCGCTAGTCACCACCTGCCACCCGCTGATCTCCCCAACCGCATCGTACACAAATTGGCTAATACCGAGGAAGCGCCCCGGAATCGGCAGCATATGCCGCGCTACGGTTGCCGCCATCTGGGGGTAATCCATATCCGCTGTCAGGTCTGCGAACGCCCGCGACTGCCGCTCGATCAACGCTTCATGGAATGACACTTCCAAGTTCAGGCTGTTAACCTCAATCAACGCGCCGAGTTGGTTCGCCAGCAGTTGGAACTGCATCTGCGCTTCCGCGCTAAGTTCAATCGGTGCGTTACGGGCATTAATCCCCAGCCTCCCGATCACCCGCCCCGCAAAACGAATGGGGAAGTCGGCGAACGAGATCACCTTGTATACGCCTAACCAGTTCCGGTAGGTCGAGTTTAACTTTTCGTTGTCTTGCACATGCTTCACCACCAGCGGTGAATTGTAATCCAGCGTATCCACATCCAGCGGGTAGCCCATCCCCGGCAGCGGAATTTCGACACTCGCGCTGCCTTCATACGGCTGCTCAGGGTAAGCCCATGCCAGCGTTTCCAGCCGGAACACTTGGTTGGCGTAATCATGTGTCATGCGGTTGATCGAAATGAACTGCCCGTCCTGCATGGGCATATGTCGCGCGATTGCCCCCGCCATTTCTGGGAAGCTAGTGCAGCTTGTCAGTTCAGCGTTAGCCGCCGCCTGCCGTTGA
>JAPUDW010000140.1:0-16606 GCA_027492915.1 Bacteroidota bacterium
CCGTCCAACTGAGTAAAGCTAAACCATTTCCAGCAACAGCGGTCACAGCGGTAGAAGTGCTGGTTATCAGCCACAACCGGTTGCTGAACCTGATGGCGACTGAACCGGGCTTACTCAGTAATTATGTGCAAGCTTTAGCCCACCTGAACCGTGAGTACATTGAACGGCTGGAAGACATGACCTTCCGCTCGATTCCGTCACGCCTCGCCAAGTTGTTCCTACACGAAACCATGTATGCGGAGCAAATTGCCGAAGCGCCTACCCGGCTTACGCAGGAAGAAATCGCCGCGATCCTCGGTACTACCCGCGAAGTCGTGGGACGTGCGCTGCGGGGTTTATTTAACGCGGGGCTGCTGAAGAAACGCGGACGCTTGGTGTATATTGTTGACCGTGCCGGATTGGAACTACTGGCGGAAACCAACACGGTTCCCGAACGACTGCGCCACATTTAACAATGGCGCGTGTGCAAACAAAAAGCCTATCAATGTGCGATAGGCTTTTTAATTTAAGTTTTGCATCGACTTTAGTAACTTGGTTGTGTGCCACCATGCATACGGCTAAACAATTTTACGTCGTCACGAGCAAAAGCCACATATGAGGGTTCATCATCACGGTTGGGTTTAAGCCGTACCCAAATATCTGCCGTGCGCTTAGCTGAGGGTGGGTGGACAACAAAGCCGCGCATTCCCTGATAATGATCTTCTTTGATTACTTCGACCACATCACCCGGAAATAAAGGTTCAAGGTCATAAGTCATCGATTGCTTCGATACATAGCAGCGGAGGCATAAACTACTGGTCAGAATATGGTTAGGTTTACCGCAAATAGCGCAGTGCATAATCTAGCCTGTCTCCTCGATGATGTCATTACTGTGTTCATAGAGTAGCATGAGACCTTCTTCATGCATCCCCCACTTTGGAGGGTTTTAGCATAGGCCATACAGTGGGTTCGCTTCTAGACAATTCGTAGGACTATCAGTAATTTAGGCGAGGAAATGGATAGCCACTCCATTATTTAACCACTCAGCATTTAAAATTTAACTGATGTGAAGTTTTTATTATCGACTCAAAAATAAACTCTATCGAATCCGAAAAATAGTTTTGCAAATCCAACAAAAGTTCCAGACACATCGGTTACAAATGGGTATAGTTGTAGCATAAGGAAAAAGACTACAGGAGATTACACTCATGACTCACATTATCACTAGCCTCTGCCTGCGTGACGGCGCATGTATGGAAGTTTGCCCGGTCGAATGTATTGTCCCCGGCCAGCCTGAAGCTGAATGGCCGTGGTACTTCATTGACCCCGATACATGCATTGACTGTGGTGCTTGCATCCCCGAATGCCCATTTGAAGCCATCTTCATTGAAGAAGAAGTACCTTCGGACTTCTCGACCAATGAAGGTCAAGAAACCATTCCTTTTGAAACCAAGGCCAAGAAGAAGCACGCGGCTGGTGAAGTCCTCGACCTGACGGAAGACATTCAGTACAACTACGAATTCTTCGCTTCCGGTCCCGGCTACGACGCGCTGAAATAAGCACGGCTGAACCTGATTTGTCTCCAATTCCCCCTTCATCGGGGGATTTTTATTTCTACAACAATGAAATGGGGCGGCACTATGGAGTTATTGTTCGTTTACGGCACATTGCAAGAGCCAGCCGTTCAAGAACGCATCATCGGGCGGTTGGTCGCTGGCACGCCAGATACACTGGAAGGGTTCTTTAAATCTCAAATGTCGATGACGGAAGGGGTTTATCCGCTGGTTATCCCACGACACGGGTATGAAGTCTATGGCATGGTGCTTGAAGTGACCGATGAAGAACTGCACCGGATGGATGTGTACGAGACCACGGCCTACCGGCGAGTGCGCGTGCCGCTGCGCAGCGGACGAGAAAGTTGGGTGTACGCTTAACCTCATCTCATAATGTGAGATGCACAAAATGCTCTCCTGCCCTCCCGTGATTCCTGTCTTTACAAAATAAGTATTCTATGAGAAGATATTCAACGATAGGTTGGGACCTGACCGGGTTTAAGAATGCAAGTTACGCCCTCTGTGCTACGCAGCAGTCTGGTGTTTGTGCTCAGTGCCTCGTCTTCTTCCGCTATCAATCGTCTTTTTTGGAAATCCAACAGGAGAGATTCGTGAACAAGAAGCTATACATTGGCAACCTGCCGTATAGCGCGACGGCAGAAGAGATCCGAAGCCTGTTTGAACAGGTCGGGGAAATCACTGACGTTGCGGTAATCAGTGACCGTGAAACCGGTCGTTCTAAAGGTTTCGGCTTTGTCGAAATGGCAACTGATGACCTTGCCCAAGAAGCTATTCGTCGCTTCAACGGTTACAGCATGAATAACCGCCCGTTGACGGTTAATGAAGCTCGCCCCCGTGAAGAACGTCCCCCACGCCGCGATGGTGGTGGATACGGCGACCGTAACCGCTACTAATTTTTAAACTGCTAAATCATAAAGGCGACTATGTGTCGCCTTTATTTATTCCCCTTCTCGTCCGCTGGCTCATACACACTTACTGGCAGCGGGCACATCTTTAGCCAATACTCAACCACCGGACGCAGCAGCCCCCATTCTTCGCGGCTGCCTAAAGGCGCTATAGCGAGGCTGGTTAGGCCGTAGAGCGGGTAGTCACGGGCGATAGTCATCATGGCGTTTTCGACAAAACGCATCCGCGTCATACCCACCGATGACTCGCGCACGACCAAAAACAGGAGGTTGATCTGTGCTTCTCGCCACAGCCACAGCATACCGGGCTTAATGCGGTCGCTGTTGCACTGTTTGCGGAAGCTGGCAAAGGCCGTCGGATAGGCGTCATATAAGCGCGTTTCGAAGGTGGCAACCTCGACGCGACCTTTGGCGTTAAAGCCGAAAGCCAGCGTTTGAGCATCGGTGGTGAGTGGGTCGCCGGTTACAGTTTGAATAGGCATGAGCTAACTCTGTAATCCAATGAACAATTGAATGAGGCTTAACACTTGCTGAATGTATCCCGTGATCGGCGGCAACAGGAGTAAACTTTAACCACGGTCTGATGTACTCAGAAAAGATCATATCTTATGTCCCTTCTATCAAACCCCGCCGTCGCATTTATGAAGCGCCTGCACAAGCCCAATAGTAACACACTGCTCGTCTTGGCGGCGGTGTTGGGGTTAGCCACAGCAGGTGCAATCTGGCTGTTTCGTGAAGGTATTGACCTGTTTCATGAAGTCTTTACCCAATATTTGGCTGGAACACTACTGAGTCCGGTCATTGGCGCTATCTCAATCGTCGTCAGCCTTGCAGTGGCCGGTGCCATTGTAGGCTGGATTATGCAGCGTTTCATCGGCGAAGAGCGTCATCATGGTGTTGCGGGGATTATCGAATCGGTAGCGATGTCTGGCGGGCGGCTGCGTTATGCGCGTATTCCATTCAAAGCGGTGGCCTCGGCGCTGTCGTTGGGAGCGGGGGCATCCGTTGGGCCAGAAGACCCCAGCGTGCAAATCGGTTCTAATATCGGTTCGATGATCGGGCAGCGGCTGCGGCTGAGTGATGACCAGATGCGGCTGTTGGTGGCAGCCGGCGCGGCCAGTGCAATTGCAGCAGCCTTCAAAGCCCCGATTGCAGGGGTGTTCTTCGCGCTGGAAGTGGTGCTTAACGGCGCGTTTGAAACCCGTTCGTTCGGCGTAGTGGTGTTATCAGCGGTGGTGTCGTCGGCGTTCACGCAGGCGATTGAACCGGCAGCGGAAATGGGACCGTTTAATTACATGCTAGGCAGTATGCTCGAAATCCCACTGTTTATCCCGCTGGGCATCCTGCTTGGTGTCGTATCGGCACTGTTTATCCGCGCAGTGTACTGGCAGCATGATTGGTGGCACCACCACATCCATTTACCACGTCCGGCGAAAACTGCGCTGGCGGGTGCGTTTGTGGGTATCGTTGCTATTTTCCTACCACAGATCATGGGAACAAGCCGCGAAACCATGAGTGAGGTACTCAGCGGCGAGGCTCACTTCGGCTTCATATTGTTATTGATATTAGGCGTGGTCAAGCTGCTGATGACGAGTGTGAGTATGGCGGGCGGATTCGTAGGCGGCATCTTCGCGCCGACCCTGTTTGTCGGCACCATGTTTGGCAGCGCGTACGGGCAGATTATGCAAGCACTGGTGGGCAACCCGAACGGTAACCCGCAGGTATACGCGATTGCGGGGATGGCAGCCGTCATGGCAGGGGTTGTGCGCTGCCCGATCACAGCGATTATGCTCGTGTTCGAACTCACCAACGATTACCGGCTGATCTTGCCAATTATGCTGGCGACAGTCGTTTGCGTGTTCATGGCGGAACGTCTGACACCCGATGGTATATATACGATGGGGTTGAAACGTCAGGGGGTGTATCTGCCACCGGGACGTGAGGTTGACCTGATGCAAGGTGTAAACGTTAATGAGGTCATGATCCAGCCTGCACCCAAAATCATCGAAAGCGCGTCGCTTCTTGAACTGCGGGATGCCTTGCGCAGCTACAAACTAAACTCGCTGTGTGTGGTCGATGAAGCGGGTCAATTAGTGGGCATTGTCACGCTCTCTGATTTACAGCGGGCTTACCGCGAAGATATACAGCAGGACAACACAAGCGTTGGCACGATTTGCTCTCGCAGCCCTGCTACCATCGCGCCATCCGAGACACTGTGGACAGCTATTAAAATGATGGACAAACATAATGTGGGTCGGCTGCCTGTCATCGAACCCACGACCAGCGCATTAGTCGGCCTTGTCGGGCGGCGGGGCGTGATGCGTGCTTATGCCATCGCTGTTGAGCGAAAGCTGCAAGATCAGCATACCGCCGAGCAGATACGCCTAAACACGTTAACAGGCCGACAGGTGTTCGAGTTCCACATTAGCGGCAGCAGCCCCGCCAACGGCAAACAAATCGCGGACATCCAGTGGCCGCAAGAAAGCGTCGTGGTTTCAATCCAGCGTGGGCGTAAACGACTGATCCCTCATGGCAGCACCGAAATTCAGGCTGGCGACGCGCTGACAGTTATCGCCGACCCTGAAATTGAACCCGCACTCAATGATTTATTGAAGTCATGATACGGAATCAAAAGGGCAGGTTACCCCGCCCTTGAAGAGACATGATCTAAAAAGGCTTAGGCGCCCTGACCACCGATTTCAACCTTGATGCCGGGGCCCATCGTTGAGGCGACGACCAAGCGCTTGATGAAGATACCCTTCACGGCTGACGGGCGTTGGCGCTGTACCGCGTCGAGGATCGCCTGTGCATTTTCGGCAATCTTTTCGACATCGAAACTGGCCTTGCCAACCGGCACATGCAGGTTACCTGTCTTGTCGTTACGGAACTCGACACGACCGGCCTTCAATTCATTCAATGCGGTTTCGAGTGCGTCGGACTGCACGACCGTACCCGCCTTGGGGTTCGGCATCAAACCGCGCGGGCCGAGGATCTTCGCCACGCGACCGATCTTTGCCATCATCGACGGCACGGCAATCGCGGCATCAAAGTCCGTCCAGCCTTCGTTCTGGATGCGGGCAATGGTCGCTTCGTCACCGATAATATCGGCACCGGCGGCTTCGGCCTTACGCACATCGTCTGCATTTTCGACAAACACGATGACGCGGACGGTCTTACCCAAACCGTTGGGCAGCAAGACGGTGCTGCGAACCTGCTGATCGCTGTGGCGCGGGTCAATGCCAAGGCGGAAGTGCATTTCGATGGTCTCATCGAACTTAGCAGTAGCGGCCTTCTTCGCCAAGGCGACGGCATCCGCCAACGAATACAGCTTCTCGGCTTCAATATCTTTAATTGCGTTCTGGTAGCGTTTTCCGTATCCCATGTTCTTGATCTCCTGTGGTTCGAGTGGGCGCTAAACTGCACCCTCCCACGTATATAAATGTGCGAAAACGGTCAGGCGATAAACACCTGACCGCTGATTGCTGAAATTAGTCAACGACTTCCACGCCCATGTTGAGGGCAGTGCCTTCGAGCTGGCGAACAATCGCGTCGGTGTCTTTGGTGTTCATGTCGGGGCGCTTGATGTCCGCGATTTCACGAAGCTGCTTGCGAGTTACCGTGCCAACCTTGATGGTATTGGCATTGGTAGAACCCTTCTCGATGCCAGCGGCCTTCTTGATGAGGAACGAAGTCGGCGGGCTTTTGAGAATGAACTTGAACGAACCGTCGCTGAAAACGGTGATTTCTGCCGGAATAATTTCGCCCATGCGTGCGCTGGTGCGTGCATTATATTCCTTGCAGAAGGCCATCAGGTTAATACCGTGCTGGGCCAACGCCGGACCGATTGGGGGAGCAGGGTTTGCCTTACCCGCCGAAATAGCCAGCGTGACGATTGCCTTAACTTTCTTTGCCATTGTGTCCTCGCTTTACGTTGCAGCCTGAGAGACCAGTTTGGGGTTGATGTTGCAGTTTACGGGATGAAATTATCGCGTAGGGGCTGTTGACTCGACCGGAGGCTGTACTCACATCTGCACGTCGCATTAAATAGATAATGCGATTATAGAGATAGTGGGGCAAAAAAAACAGGGACAAGTCGGTGCTTGTCCCTGCTCTATTCATAAACATGCAGCGGCGAAAACTAAACTTTCTCAACCTCAAGAAAGTCTAATTCAACCGGCGTATCACGACCGAAGAAGTTCACCATGACGCGAACCTTCGACTTTTCGGCTTCCATCGCGGCAACCGTACCGATGAAGTCGTTGAACGGCCCGTCGATAATCCGTACGCGCTCGCCAACACGGAACTTCGGCACAAAATGCGGGCCAGAAGTTTCCATGCGGTCGATAATCGCCTTCACTTCTTCAGGGCGCAGCGGCGTGGGGTCGTTACCCATGCCAACGAAACCAGTTACGCCGGGGGTGTTACGGACGACATACCATGAGTCTTCGTCCATCTTCATTTCAACCAGAATGTAACCGGGGAATACACGGCGTTCAACCGTGCGGCGCTTACCTTCTTTGACTTCGATTTCTTCCTGTGTTGGAACAATCACATCAAAGATTTTGTCACGCATACCCATGGTTTCGATACGCTGCTCAATCGAGAAGCGCACCTTATTTTCGTAACCGGAGTAGCAGTGTACAACGTACCACTGACGGCTGTTATCGGTATTCGCCAACGGCGCATCAAGCAGCGGTGGTAAGCTGTCGCCATCGTCATTGCTGCTGGCCTTGCTAGGTTTAGTTTCTAAATAGATCGGTTCAGAATCGTAATCCTGATCCTGATCTTCTTTCTCATCATCGTCGTACATGACGGCTGTTTTCCTTCACACTAAATCATCAAGCACATGGGATTGAGGCGTTAAAACAGCCGCGAACCCCGGTTGGCGGTTCGCAGGTAGATGACAAACCCGATCACTGCCAGCGCCAAGATGACACCAAAGACAATCGGCGTACTGAGACCAGCCGCGATAATGGCGTTGAAGATCAAACTGAGCGCACCCAGAACGAGTGAGGCAAGAATGGTGACGACGAGGACGATGATTGCCAAGCGCTGCGTTTCTTCGCGAGTCGGCCAAATGACCTTCTGGAGTTCGGAGCGGACGCCTTCCCAGTATTCGCCAATGCTGCGAAAAGGCGACGTGACGGTTGACACAATACCGGTTTCAGATTTCTCTTCTTCGACTTCCTGTGTGCGGCGACCGGGAGTAGCACGCCCTTTGGGAGCAGTGATACCACGGTTGGAAGATACAGCGAGGTCAGTTTCTTCTTCTTCCTCGTCAATCTCGTTTTCGAGTTCTTCCACGTCGTCCACAATCAAGTTGCTCTGTTTATTCTTGGCAGACATGCCTTATGTCCTTAACTCAGTCTTTAAATCAATTCCATTATAAGGCGGTTTTTGTCCGCCCCTACTATTTTGCGTAACATTTGCCAAATAGCAAGACACCGCCAGCGAGCGACGGTGTCTTTAACGATGAAAGCAGGGGAGCAAGGAATCGAACCCTGAACCTACGGATTTGGAGGCCGTTGCTCTGCCAATTGAGCTACTCCCCTATAACACACCTACTTCGCTTCGCGGTAGATCACATGCTTGCGAACAAGCGGATCATACTTCATCAATTCCAGCCGCGCGGTGTCGTTACGGCGGTTTTTTTCTGTGTAATACATATGGCCGCTTTCGCTACTCTTCATCTTCACGATTGTGCGGTTACCCTTTTTTGCCATTTCTCAATCACCCTTAACTATAAACCCATAGCCTTCAATGGGATTTGAACCCATGACCTCACCCTTACCAAGGGTGTGCTCTACCGACTGAGCTATCAAGGCGCTTATAGACTACCCTAGTTCAGTCTATGTGGGCCGAGAAGGACTCGAACCTTCGAAGGCTTCCGCCAGCGGATTTACAGTCCGCCCCCTTTGCCACTCGGGACACCGACCCATATTTTATAACTTGTTAATTTAACAGATTATAAAGCCGCAGGTGGGGATCGAACCCACGAACCTACTGTTTACAAGACAGTCGCTCTGCCAACTGAGCTACTGCGGCAGATAACTCACTTATCGTGGATACGAGGCGACCTTCAAGACAGTATTTCCACGTCTGTGGCATTCTAGCGGAAGGGGGTGGGGTTGTCAATATCGTCTACCCCACTTAGAATGCGGTATATCAAACTATTTACATTTGTCCGGTACGAAGAACCATCTTGAAAACTCACATTCACCTGTTGACGGCTTTATTATCTGCCCTGTTCTTGCTCAGCGGCTGCAATCGCGGGCAGACCATTGGTGACATCCCGACTCCCGCTTCCGTCGAGGGGTTGGCGACCGCGCAGGTACTCACGGCTGTCGCACCGCCAGAAGGCTTCCGCAACTCGGTCAGCTTCCCCGAAGTGGATGCCAACTTACAGCAGTTACAAGGTGGGCGCTATATGGTGACACTAGAATTCAACGGCGTGTTCACCAGCACGCCGCGTACCACCAGCGCAACCGCCACCGCCGAAGTATGGTTTAATCAGGCAGGTACACGGCGGGTGGTTGTCAATATTGCGGGCGAACTACTGGGCGAAACCGATAGCAACTTTGAAGGGGTGCGCCTCGGAACCGATTCGTTCCTCGTGCAAAACAACGCGTGTTTAAGTGGCGGACCGGATGCAGTTACGGCTGCGGGTCTGCGCGCCGGAACACTCGTCGGTGGGGCGAACGCTGCTATCCCCGCTGGCGAGAAAGCCACGCTGAACGGGCAGGAAGCTTATAAATACAACTTCACCTCGGCGGATCTCAATCAACCCTCCATCAAACTTTCTGACGGCGGTACGGTGGAAGCGACCGGCGGCGAGTTGTGGGTCGCGCCTGCACTCAACGCGGTCATCCGCTTCTATGTGAACTTGAACGTCACCAACGCCATCATCTTCGACCGCGCGCTGCCTGTCGATGGGCAGGTGATTGTACGCTACGACCTATACGATGTCGGACAAACCACCAACATCGCTATACCGAATGGATGCTAACAAGTGGCAAGTTCCAAGTTGCAAGTTCCAAGTCAATACAGAAGCAAACTCCTTATGGTAAGCATGTTCGTCTGCGTCCTTAGTGGCTGTAACCTCCAGCAAGGGCCAGTGGTGCCAACACCCACGCTGATGCCGACACCGACCGCATTTGAAGAACTACCCGACCAACCGACTCGCACACCCATCAACGCCGCGCCCACGGTGGTTGATCTCGCACCACCGCCCTTAACCGCCATGCAAACCCCAACCGCTTTACCATTAGGTGTCGCCACCAGCGCGGCAGTCACCCCCGGCAGCGGCACGATTATCCCAACCGTTTCAACGCTCGAAGCGGTAAAAAGCACGACCATTCAGGCCGATGCAGGGCGCACAGTCGGGCTGAATTACACGGTGACGATGACCACCGGCAGCTTGACCCTCACCATGCAAGGCCCCGGCGGCGCAGTGTGGCAAAAGACGTTTACCGCCGCTGAAACCGGACGTGCCGAAGTGTTGATACCATTAACGGGCGCATATGATGTGATGGCACACACCGAACGCTTTGATGGTAACTACATGCTCAGTTGGGATTAAAGATGGCTGACCCTCACCGCCGCCCTATTGCGCTCATCGAAGCGCCAACTAACCTCGGCTTAAAGCCACCTTCTGCTGGCAAAGAACCCGGTGTGCGCCGGATGCCGGATGCGCTCAAAGCGGCAGGTATCATGGAAGCGCTGGGGCTGTCCAACAGCATTCGTGTGGAAGCGCCCCCCTATCGCCCTGAACGTGATAGCGCGACCGGTGTGTGTAACCTACAAACGATCCCCGATTACTCGCTCCAATTAGCTGCCGCTGTTGGGCAAGTGCTGGACAGCGGCACATTCCCGATTGTGCTTGGCGGCGACTGCACCGTGACACTCGGTACGACTCTTGCGCTGCGGGAACGTGGACACTACGGCCTGATGTTCATTGACGGTCACTGCGACTACCTGACACCCACCAGCACCGGAACCGGCGGCGCGGCGGGTATGGATTTGGCGCTGGCCTGTGGCGTTGGGCCGGAGGTACTCACCAACCTCAAAGGCTTGCGTCCTTATATCCGCAACGAAGATGTCGTCATCCTCGCCGACCATGATATTACCGAGGACGACCCCTATCCTGAACCCGCGTTCTTCAAGGCAAAGTTGAACCGCATCGACTTAGAAGCAGTGCGCGATGCAGGCGTTGTATTCGCTGCGTCCAAAGCCATCAAGCATATGCAAGCGAAAAATGTGGATGGATACTGGATACATGTGGATGTCGATGTGCTGTCGAGCTATGTCATGCCCGCCGTCGACTCGCCATTGGCAATTGGCTTGACCTACAGCGAACTGAGTATGCTCTTGCAGGCGTTGTTAGTAGATAAACTGGCGGTAGGGATACAGTTCACGATCTTCGACCCCGACTTAGACCCCAATGGTCGGCTGGCGCGGGAATTGGTCGCGATGATTGCAGTGGCTTTAGCGCACTGAATCGACTATTGACTACCTCGCTAAATCCTTCTGAATCTCCACACGGCGGTTCGCGTAATACGTCAGTTCAGCTTGGGTATCAAAACAGGCGAACAGCGGGTTAAACACAAATGCGAACGGGGCGATCTGCGTACAGTAAATCCCTTGCGGCTGCGGCGAACGCTGGTTCGCGTACTGGCGAAGCTGTGACTGGTGGATATGAACACCGTAGTACAGCACCAGCGGGTCTTTATTGGAGATGAAAAAAAGTGTGCCGATGAGCATCAACAGCGCGATAATGTAGAGAATGGGCAGCGGAATGCCATAAATGCGTGTACGCTTCGGGCGGTGGGGCGCGGTTGGCGCATTCAACTATTCAATTAACCTCTGAATAAATTTATTCATCCGCAGACCTAAGCGTATTTAAGAATTGATTAGCATCCATAATACTAATATCGCGAAATTGCTTAATAGATAGAAGATGCTCATCACCTGTAATAATAAACTGAGCGTCTCCACCTAGAGCACAAGCTAAAACAGCATCATCGTCAGGATCATTTTCAACAACTGGCATTAGTTGGGCTGGCTCTACAATTTCAGCAAACTGAAGATACTCATCTAAAACATCTTCAACACTTTTATTGATTATCGAGAGGCGATTCGCAAATTTCGGACGATGTAACACATCGCGCAACTCATCCAAAATTATTTCACTCGTAATGATCCAATACGTTCCTGTTTGCCTAAACTAACAACTTGGCGCGGAGCACCTGACCATAAGCTGCCTGAAATGATGATATTTGTATCAAGTACAATTCGCATCATTTCCGCTTCAAAGACGACTTTGTATTTGCCACTTTTTCAGCGCGATAATCCTGAATTTCGGCATTCACCAATTGCATAACTTGTTGGTCAACTTCAGCACGTAACAATGCAACCAGCGTTTCAGCACGAAGCAAGCCCAGTTCAGAGGCTTCTTGAGCCAGTTCTTCGGGAAGTTCCAGAGTCAATGTTATAGGTGCAGCCATTTGGTATATTCCTATCTCAAATTCTTCCACCAATTATAACGTGTTTTGGTTATCCCACTCCACGCAGTACATCCCTCACAACTCACGGCTCGATTTGCGTTGCCTTACCATAAATGCCGTTTGCACCAACCCAACCGTTGATACCGCCGCGATTATTCCCGATGAGAAAGCGCTTGTCGTTAATCGCTTTAATCAGGTGCAGGTAAACAGTACCTTTCACCTTGACCAAAACAATATCGCCAACCTTCAAACTGTCGGGCGTACATGGCTCAATCGTCACCAGTTCGCCGTCATTCACCTTACCCGTCATGGAATGACCACGCGGGCGGGCTTTAGCTGTTTCACCTTTTTGCAGCTTCTCAACCGCAAACTTCGCCCAACTCATTTCGATCCCCTTCTCATCCCCCGCGCCGCGCCCAGCAGCACCCGCCCAATCGTCCGGCGGAACACGCGCACCGCAAAGCCCATTCCCCGCGCCAGCGGCTCAGGCTTGGGCGGTTGCAAAATCGGGTAAGATTCGAGGGAATGAGCAACCAGCACCTCATTCGCGGCGGCAATCCCCGTTGTCACCGCGCGTTCCATCCACAGCGCGGGTGTATCGCAGCCAATCCAATCGCCGCACGCCAATACATTCGACCACGGCGTTTGCGTATGCAGGCTGTCAGCGGTCGGCGGTCGGAAGGCGGTATGCACACGGCTGTTACGGCGCACCGTCCCATAAATGTACTTGCCACGCAGTTCGGGGAATGCCCGCTGCACTTCGTCTACACAGCGAATCAACAGCACATTCTCCGGCTGTTCTAGCACCGCATCACCCGCGTACAAATGCAGCTCGATGCAGCTCCCACCTGTTTCATCATGAAAACTGCGGAAGTCGTCGTATAAACGGTGCAACCAGAAGAAGTTATCTGGCAGGAAGTCACCCGTGAACATCCCTGCGTTCGCCCCTTCGCGCGGGCTGCCGTTGAACCACAAACGTACCGTCGCATTCCGCACCACCGTGGGGAAGCGCAGTTTCGCCGCCTCCAGCGCTGTGTCAGGGCTGTTCAACAGCAAACGCTGTGCGCCGGGGACATTGGTAGCAAGGATTACCCGTTCCGCCTGCACCGAGCGCACCCCCTGCCGCGACTGGTCGGCGAAGGTCACCCGCCAGCCGTTATCATCACGTTCAAGCCGCTGGGCATCCGCGCCGTGGATCACCTGCCCGCCACCCCGCTTGATCGCCTCAATCAGCGGTTGGATGACCGCCGTATGGGGGTTATCTGGCAGGTATTCCATCTGCCACGAGTCGCGCCGCAGCAGCGTATAAAAGCGCAGCGCGGCAATAATCCCCGCCAGTGAAATATGCTCTTTCGGCGCGGCTAACAGGTTGACCGCGAGGCCGGTAAAAGTCGCCCGTAGATTGGGTGTCCACCCACGGAAGTATTCGCTCATCCCCAAACCATCGAGTGCGATACCCTCTTTGATCGGGTCAAAGCCGACCGTCCAGAAAATACTGAACAAAAACCCCGGCAGTGACAGAAAATCCAACGGCGTGATCGTCGTCCAGAAGCGCGGGCTGTAGAGCAAACTCAGATAATGAAACGGCGCGGGAACCCAACCGAAGCGCACCAACTGCCCCGCCTCCACCACCCGCACCTCGCGCCCCCAGCGGTTAATCCACTCCTCACCGATAGATGGTTCGAGTTGAACACGCGTAAAGCGGTCGAGCATCGCCCGCATGTTGTAGTAGCCGCCCCACAGCGCGTGCATCCCATGTTCGGATGGAAATGACCACGCCCGACCTTGATCAGTAAAGGTATCCGGTTCGCCGCCCGCGAGCCGTCCCCCAGCCCACAAGCCGTCCGCATCCAGCACCAGCGGCGTAATACCACGCGCAGCAAGATGCGCCGCCGCCGTAAGGCCAGCTAAACCGCCACCAATAATGACCACAGGAAATGTCGATAAGTTGGGCAAAATGTTTGAGTGCTTATTAAAAAATTACGGGAGGGAGCAGCCGAAACCCATAGCTGTATGATGTGAGTAACACAACAAATACGTCCTCCTGTAATTGTCGCATTGGTCGTCCCTTACGTCAACATTATCAAAGTTCTTAACACAAGCTCTAATTGCAACTCATAATATAAACAGGTAGTATTACGAGACAATCGTACACATTTTCAATGCAGACAAATGAACTCAAGAAGTGAAGGAATGACTGAAATAAAATTTGACATCTCCAATATAAAGCCCCTCTTAGATGCACTCAACCAGCTAAGCCCGGATGCAGAACTGACCTTAACCAATGGGGTAACACCCATTGCCAGAGTTAACCTGATACAAACCGCATCTCTGTCACTGAGTGAACGGGTACCGGACTTACGCCCTCCCATCTGGCTAAGTGATGATTTTGACGATCTCTTGCCAGACCATTACTGGAAAACGCGCGAGGCATGAAGTATTTACTTGATACACCCGTATTCCTGTGGTGGGTTGGCGATTCAGCAAAACTTTCCCCCCGTGTGTTAGATCTGTTGAAGGGTATCGACAACGAGATCTATTTCAGTTTGGCTTGTGTACGGGAAATTCAGATCAAATATCAAATCGGACGTGTGGATTTACCGGCCCCGCTGATGGACATTATTCAGCAGCAGCATAAGCAGAACGGCTTCATGATTCTGCCGATGAACCTCATGCATATGCAAGCCTTAACCGTCATCCCCAACTATCATGCCGATCCATTTGACCGGATGCTGGTGGCACAGGCCATCACCGAAAAAATGACGATTGTTACTGCCAATAAAATCATCGCCAAATATCCGGTGAACACAATTTGGTAAACACGCGGATACGGCCACATCCGCATCAAATCGCAAATGACATTTTGTGAAGTATTACAAATAAGCGGGTATTTATTTCCGGCATAATTGATAATTGTTTACGGTAATACAGGAATGTAGTATTATACATATACATGAAAAATTTCCCAAACATACACATAGGGTTTTATGATCGAGAAGCAGATTGACGTTTTAATGTTATCGAGTTTAGAAGAACTATTCGCCCAAATCACCGCCGATACAGCGATTATTCTAACCCGAGAAAACACGCCGTTTGCCCAAATAACCCACATCCAACATCCCCGTCAGCCAAAACCTGAGCGTATCCTCGATTTACACGCGGGTATGTGGATTAGCGTCAAATTTGACGATGTTCTGCCAAAGGAATTTTGGTCGGATAACTTATGAAATACCTATTCGACACTAAACCTTTTTTGCTATGGGCATCGGATTCAAACAGGCTTCCAAGCGCCGTACTGACGCTGATGAAATCCTCAGAAGCTCCGATTTATTTGAGCCTCGCCAGTATGCGGGAAATGCAGATCAAATCCCAAATTGGTCTGCTCGACTTCAGGCATCCCTTACTCGATATTCTGATCCAACAGCGCGATGTGAACCGCATTACATTGCTGCCGATTGACATCGAGCTAACAGTCATGCTGCAAAAGCTGCCAAACCTTCATCACGACCCGTTTGATCGGTTAATTGTTGCTCAGGCGCTCACCGAAAATATGACCGTCATCACCAACGACCCGCTTATCAAACAATACCCCATCAAAACCTTCTGGTAAGTTTTGCCCCGACTGACGGTACTTGCTAGCAGGGTGAAATACTCTCACTACGCCGGAAATAAGCTGTACAGACTGCTTTAGTGACTCGGTTCCGCAAGCATAGTCACATTTCGTCTTCCCCAACACATTTAGTCTTTATTCCCTGTACTTGATCTAGATCAAGGTGATGTCGGCAATAGCAATGTAATCTAGCCTTAACGGCACATACATAAGGGAAAAGAAATGGTCACTGAGGATGGCGTACTCGGTGCGCTGCAACAGGTGGTAGACCCTGAAATGGGCATCAATATTGTGGACTTAGGGCTAGTGTATGACGTTAAAGTGGACGGCTGCTTTGTCGATATTGAGATGACCATGACCACACCTGCCTGTCCGATGTACAAATATTTGACACAAGAAGCCGAACGCCATGTTCGTCGCACCTTCCCTGACCTACAAGCCGTGACAATTGTGCTGGTATGGAAGCCCGAATGGAACCCAATGATGATGTCGTGGAACGCACGCGCCATTTTGGGTGAGCAAGTTAACGCAAGTTAGAAAAGGAAACACGATATGAGCAGCATACAAGAAGCGATGCATAACCACCATCAAGCGATGGCAGACACGCTAGACAAACATGTAGCAGCGTTGGTATCGCAACCTGAAGCAGCTAACCCGCTGGCACTGGTCGAGTTTTTGCAGCATGAGCTACTGCCTCACGCAAAAGGAGAAGAAGCGCATCTGTATCCGGTAGTTGACCCATTGATTAAGACTTATGGCAAAGCAACAGCTACGATGAGTGTCGATCATGCCTATATCGAACGCTACATCCAGCAGATCGCAACCACTGTCAAAGCTGTAGCGGAAAAAACCGGAGCGGAACAAGCCGCAGCGAACCAGCAGTTGAAGCATCTTGCACTCCAACTACAGGCCATATTCCAACTTCATTTAGCAAAGGAAGAATCGGTTTATCTACCGTTGTTTGAAACCCATATATCCCCGGAAGAACAACAACAAATCCTCGATGCGATGCACGCATATGATGCTCAGGCGCAC
>JAPUDW010000140.1:16616-18142 GCA_027492915.1 Bacteroidota bacterium
ATTCCACCTGCTCAACGGCATCCGCTCATCTTCGACACATTTGCAGCACTAGCGGTTGGCGAGGTGTTTCGGCTCATTAACGACCACAATCCTAAACCACTGTTCTACCAGTTCAAATACGAGTTTGAAGGCCAATTTAGCTGGGAATACATCGAAAGTGGGCCAACGGTCTGGCAGGTGAACATCGGCAAAATTGCGGTGGGGCAAACCGTGTGATATGAACCGCCAAGACATACTTTCCCGCTTCCTACTGCTTTCCGCCCTCGCGTCATTGTTAATCGCCGGATGGGCCGGGCTTGTCCGCATGGGGTGGCAACTGCAACCCTTTGCGGCTGCCGACCACGGGCCGCTGATGATTTCCGGCTTTTTAGGTACGCTCATCGCGCTTGAACGGGCGGTGGCGCTGTCGGCGGTATTCTCGCATGGACGCTGGGCGTATGTCTCCCCTATCCTGACGATGTTAGGTGCAGCAGCATTGGTGGCAGGATTACCGCGCAGCCTAGCAATTAGTTTGATGATGGCAGGCAGCCTTGGGTTAGTGATCGTCTACATGACAATTGTTCGTCACCAGCCTACCTTGTTCACAATGACGATGGCAATTGGCGCAGTCTGCTGGCTCGTCGGCAATCTCCTATGGCTCGCAGGTCAGCCGATTTACCAGCTCGTTTACTGGTGGGTCAACTTCATAGTTTTGACGATTGCGGGAGAGCGATTAGAACTTTCCCGCATTCTCCGGCATCCGCGCCGTGTACATGCACTGTTTATGATGATTGTGCTGCTCCTACTCCTGAGTTTAGGACTCACACAAGTAGATTTAAATGCAGGTGTCCGGTTGGAAGGGCTGGCAGAAATTCTGTTGGGGTTGTGGCTGCTGCGCTACGACCTCGCCCGAAGAACCGTCAAACAAACCGGTATGACCCGCTATATCGCCGTGTGCTTGTTGGCGGGTTATGCGTGGCTGCTGGTCGGCGGGGTGCTGCGCTTGGGTTGGGGCGGCTCACCAGCCGGGCCAATCTATGACGCACTACTGCACAGCGTGTTATTGGGCTTCACTTTTTCGATGATCTTTGGACACGCGCTGATGATCTTGCCCGCCGTAGCCAAACAGCATGTTCCGTTCAAGCGGTTGTTCTACACCCATGTGGTTCTACTGCATGCATCCTTGATCCTACGACTAATCGGCGATTTAGGCAGCCAATTGAGCCTGCGTCAGTGGGGCGGGATGCTGAATGTGGTCGCTATCCTGTTGTTCATCGGCAGCACAGTCTATGCAGTGGTTCAACACCGTGTATCAACCCGCCGTGCTTAATCCAACAACTGTAAGTTAGCGAAGCTTGCAGCCAGCCGCTTGATACCTGCCGACCGAAAGCTTACCGTCACCTCTTCATCCCCGCCCGACCGCTTGCTTTCGATCACCACACCATCACCGAACTTGGCGTGGCGCACGTTCTGCCCCGTGCGGTACTTCAGGTTGTCTTTGTTCGGGGTGGGCGCAGGCGGCTTGCGCGGTGGCGACCCGCCATACG
>JAPUDW010000141.1:0-3997 GCA_027492915.1 Bacteroidota bacterium
CCGGAGTACATCATGACTCTGCGCGGTGTGGGCTACCGTTTCGCCAGCCGGTAAGTTTGAACATTGAGCATTTCAACCCCTCGCCAACTGACGAGGGGTTTTTGTTTCCAAAGGCGTACTGCTGCTGCACCCTAGCATTATTGAGATTGGGCGAGGTTGTGGACGATAGCGTAACGCTGCCCCATATGCTGTTCTTGTTGTGCACAATTTCTAAACTGTCCATGTGTACAGTCAACTGGCGCAGCAACATTTACTCCCGAATGGGGAATAAGTATGAGCTGCCCACCACACACAATCTTTTCCTATTACAAACCGGCTTCAATTCTTCCTGACAACACTAAATCGAGAATTTCTTTTGGCTATCTAGGCATGAAAGTTCTACTAAAAGACCTGTACTTGTTTTACATTCATTTGTCAGATACATACAGCGATCAGTTCTTCTATGGTAAAGAGGGAAGTACCCAGATCTGAATGGAACCCTTATCATCACCTGTAGCTATCCTTGTACCATCTGGTGACCAAGCCACACTCAGTGTGTAATTATTAAGGATGTCACTACTTTCAACGACATGACCGGTAGCTGCATCCCATATTTTCACAGATCCATCCACACTGACACCTGCTAACAATTTGCTATTTGGCGACCAAGCGATAGTGCTTCGAACTGAAACAGATCCATCTAATATAACTTTTGTTTCTCCACCAGTTACATTCCACAACCGGATAGTATTGTCAGCATCGGCTGATGCTATCGTTTTGCCATCTGGCGACCAGGCCACATCAATTACATAGTTGTTATGACCTCTAAGAGTATTCAGAGTTTTACCAGTGATGGCATCAATAATCGCGGGGTCGTCTTCGGCAACGACAAACATTGTACTATCTGGTGACCAAGCTACATCATGTGCAAAAGTAGATAGTTTTATATTGTTCAAAAGTGTACCACTGGTAGAATCCCAGAGTCGGACTGTCTGATCAAAACTAGTTGAAGCAAGTGTCTTGCCATCCGGTGACCAAGCTACACTTGTAAGCATATTAGTATGGCCCTGCAATATCAACAATAATTCTTCTGTGATTGGATCCCATATTGAGACGGCTTTGCCATCACTGGCCGTTGCGACTCGCTTACCATCTGGCGACCAAACCACTTTTCGCATGGCATTCGCGTAATTATTAAGTACAGACTGATACTTGCCACTTGCCACATCCCAAATATATACAGTTGCATCAGTGTTTGCAGAAGCCAATTCTTTACCATCTGGCGACCATGCTACATCCCAGACAAAAGTGTTCGGTCCTTCAAACGTAGTTAATGGAACAATTGTATTTGGATTGCCGATAGTAAGGCTATCACTATCACCACTACCATCACCACCAACCCAAGACGCAATCCCCGATGCCCTTGTTTCAGGAAACAACGGAATGCGCCGTACATCCGTGCCATCAGCATTCATAACCATTAGCCGTGCTGGATCACTGAAATAAAGGATTTGTTTTGAGTCCGGCGACCAAGCTAATGGGATGTCTTCATATTGATAATTTGAGAGCCGTTCCTGATTAGATCCGTCAATATTCATGACATATACTTCTAATGTGGTTGATCCATCAGGGTTCGTACCATTCTTATTACGATCAGACGCGAATGCGATTTTAGTGCCATCCGGGGAAGGCATCGGTCGATAATTTGAAGCGCCACCATTATTTGTCGTAAGCTGCTGCAAATTTGACCCGTCAACCTTCATCGAATAAATCTGTATACTACCACTTCTATTTGATTGAAAATAAATCGTTTGTCCGTCGGGTGACCAGATCGGCCAGCGATTTCTAGAAGTCGTATTTGTCAGATTACGCTGGTTCGAACCATCCGCATTCATAACATAGATATCAAGAGTACCTGTTCGGTCTGAAGCAAATACAATTTGTTTTCCATCCGGTGACCATTTGGGCAATGAATCGTTTACTTCCTGCGTTAGTGGATGCGGGTTGTCTCCATTGGCATCCATGATGTAAATTTGCCCCGTATCATCTTGATAAGGGTTTCCGTATACAACATATAAGATTTGACTTTTATCTGGCGACAAATCGGGATCATCACTGTGTCCATCCTGGGTAAGACGAGTCTCACTCCCATCAGTCTCCAATTTGTAGATGCCATAAACCTTGCTGGTAAAAAGAGTTTCTTCCCCAAACCATTTACTATAAATTAATACCCCGGGTAGATTAGTGACAGCATGATCTAAACTAACAAATATAGTTCCGGAAGCATTTGTCTGTTGTATAGCGTTTGTCGGACACCATTCTTGACCAAACATGGTGCCACCAACCTGATCGCAATAAGCATTTGAATTATTTTCACAAGCGACTTGTGATGTATATGAGAGCGTCCCGCAGCTCAATTCGCCCAAATAGGTAAAGGGCAGAAGCATTGTGTAGCTTCCCGTTGTGGGAAGTGGCTGATTGGTTGAAACGACATGACCGCTTGGATCAAGAATGCTTAAAGTATTATAGTCACAGCCACCACACTGGACAGCAATTAAATCGCCTGCTTGTCCTTCAAACTTACATTGACCCTGTCCAACACCTTCTACTTCTATCGTTACAGCATCGCCATATTGGATACTGCAAATTTGCGACTGGGCAGTTACAAGAGAATTGTTCTGTAAAATCAAGGTAAATATGAGTAACAAGATTCTTTTTGATAATGCAACATAATTCAAACGCTTATTCACAGGTTGAATCCTTTGTTTGACAATAAATACAATGAGATCGTAACAAGTCGTTCGGTAAAATTACATACTAGCTAAACAAAGTCCACATCATAAAATCCAGCTAACGCAAGCTCAAGAAGCTGAGTGAAATCCAACCCACAGTGCCATCCGGCAAACGGATTTGTGCCCAACCAATGGCTTGATTAATCTGTACCACTTCCACACGGGTTCCATCTGCCACCCGCGCAACAACACTGTAGCCCGGCCCATCTCCGCTGCGCAAGTTTGCCATGCTGCCATCCGTATTCACAATAGCTTCGGGAATAGGCGTGTTGGTTGGCGTAACCGTTGGACGTGGGGTAGCGGTTGGCGTTAATGTTGCTGTCGCCTGCGAGGTCGGCGTGGGAACCGGCGTGGGAACGGTATCGGTGCAAGAGGGTTCAACACGATATTGCGAGCGTTCTTGACAATTAATTACACGTATCAGGCGGTTGTTATAGACCCAGTTGACGGTATCCCGCACGGATTCGACACGCCAGCCAATAATACCATCCTGCAAATTATTGGAAATCGAATAAGCAACGCCGCCGCGTGGGTCGAATACAATTTGCTTTACTGGCGCGGTATGACCAATATACTGGCGAATAGTTTGCCCATTACTGGTATCCCACAAGATGAGGCTGTTATCCAAAGATCCCGTGAGGGCAAAAAGACCATCGGGGCTGAACACAGCAGTCGTCACATCCGCTTCGTGACCAACAAGTGTGTAAAGCTTGGTATTGCTCGCAATATCCCAAATAATGGCGGTATTATCTGGTTCACCAAGCGCGGCGATCAAACGCCCTCCATCGGCACTATAAGCAAGGCTGTTGATCGTACCAGATTGAACACTGGCTCTAAAAACCGTAGTCGACTCAACCAAATCCCAAACTGCTATCGTTTGGTTATCTGCGTAAGCGACAAATTCTTTATTCGGACTAGCGACAATGAATCGTGCATTCGCACTAAACAGCTTTTGAACTTGCATGGTCGCCAAATCAAGCATGTACACTTGACCTGAGAACGTGTAATAGAAGTTCATACCATCAGGGCTATACGCCATACTGCTTACATTCGAAGCGTCATCGACTGGAAAAATGAAAAGCCTTTGGAGTTTATCCAAATCGAACAAAACCATACCTTCTGCACTGGTCACGACGGTATTTGCGTAAATCGGATTAAAGACAATTTGATAGCGGGCACTCGTGAACTGGCGTTTAGTACGATCTTCTTGACCCGTTTTCAGATCA
>JAPUDW010000141.1:4007-18131 GCA_027492915.1 Bacteroidota bacterium
ATACCTAAACTTTGATTGCCAAAAGCCACAAAGGCGCGCAAACCATCGCCACTAATCCCAAAAGCGTCTAAGGATTGCACATTGGTTTTTATACGATTGACGATATTAAGATCGCGCGTCCCAATATCCCACAAGCGCACGTTGCCGTCACTGGAAGCGCTGTAGGCATAGGTACGGTTAGCACTGAAACCAACTTGTAAAATCGGTGCTTCATGCCCCTTGAACTGCTGAATTTGGGAATAGGTACTCACATCCCACAACGTAACAAAATACTGCCGGCTAAAGCGGCTGCCCACGATCAGCCTTTGATCGTCCGCACTGAATGCTATGCTGTATACATCCCAGCTATTTGGATCGACGATTTTCGGATCGAATGTTCCCAACAACTCACCAGTGGTGATGCTCCAATGTTCGATACGACGACCCAGTACCGGATCATGAGTGTCGGCATTGATGCTGCGAGCTTCAATAAAAACGATCATCGAACGCTTATCGTGGCTGAAGGTAATTGACTTCACCCAATCCTCAGAGTTGTTCCCTCGTTGGAAGGTGCGCTGCTTAACACCGGATGGCGCATCATACAGGGAGATGAAATTAGATGGCCGTCCGCCCGTGACGCCAATCTCGCCGTTGGGGCTGATTGCACGGTAATGGGCTGTTGGGTTGCGGAATGCCGGGGCAACGCCATTCCGAAAAATCCCAACTTTCCCTTCAGGATCAGCAAAATCATAGGAAAAGGCTTCTGTACCGTTAGCGTTGAAGGCAACACGGAGTACAGGCGATGGATGCGGAATAGGGAGTTCGCTAATCTTTTGCCCTTCATCCACATCCCAGAGTGCCACATTACCATCGGCATAGCCAGCAATCACTCGCGGTTGTGTTGGGCTATACGCCAGCGATAAAACGGCTTTCCCTTGTCCTGTCAGTGTATGCCGTAAATACCCTGTTCCAGTATCCCACACAAAAAGCTGTCCTCGCAGTGTACCGGCGACAATGCGCTGACCATCGGGGCTTAGTTTAACGGTCGTAATCGTTGTCCCTGCGTCCAACTGAAACATCCGTTGACGGGTCGATGGTGACCAAACTTCTATGGTTGAAGCGACAACGGTAATGAAGTACCGCTCATCAGGCGTAAACACCTGGAAGCCTGAATCATCAATAGCAATAAAGGTATCAGGATGGGTTAGATCTTGATCTTCAAGGGGCAAGCTTGGGAGAAATGACAGATGTGTGCTGAAATATTGCGAAACCCGATTATTGGAAAGGCTCAGACGCACGGTGAATGGGATGGCGGCGTTTAAAATGCGCTGCGTTTCACCCAAATTCTGGTTTAGCCGGTAGGCTTCCAAGACCAACGCAATCGCTAAGTCGGGATTGCCGCTGTCAAACAAGGTTTGCGCACTGCGGATATGCCGGAGTGCATCCGCGATTGCCCGTTGTGAGTTAACTTCTTGTTCAACGAAAACCAATGTCGGCGCAACACCGGCGATCTGGGTCTCCGCACTCGACAATGTTGGTTGCACACCATCAATCTGCAATTGGGCAGCAGTCAAGGTTGGGCGCACGGCTGCAACACTTGTATCAGCCGCTGCCAGCGTTGGCTCGACCCCCGCGACTTGGGTCTCAGCACGCTGTAAGGTCGGAATAATCGCATTAATTTGTGCCTGCGCCGAATCAATAGTTGGTTGCACACCGGCAACTTGCGTCTCGGCAATCCCAACTCGCGCATTGGCGGCATCAACAGTCGGTTGAATACCCGCAACCTGTGTCTCAGCACTCTGCAAGGTCGGGATAATCGCATCGATCTGGCTTTGTGCGGCGTTGACGGTGGGTTGGACACCGGCGACCTGTGTTTCAGCCGCATCGACCCGTAAATTAGCCGCATTAACGGTGGGTTGAATGCCCGCAATTTGGGTTTGCCCTGCTTGTAATGTGGGCTGTACACCGGCGATTTGCGTTTGAGCGCTCCCTAGTTGGAAGCGCGCTGCTTCTACGGTAGGTTGAACCGCTGCCACCTGTGTTTCAGCCGCATCGACCCGCTCATTAGCAATCAGTAGGGTAGGTTCAACACCCGCCACACGGGTTTGGGCATTTTGGAGCGTAGGAGCAATCGCATTAATTTGCGCTTGTGCTGCTGCCACAGTCGGTTGAACACCAGCCACTTGTGTAGCAGCATTATCAACACGGTTATTGGCGGCTTGGAGCGTTGGCTCGACACCCGCGACCTGCGTTTGTCCGGCTTCGAGCGTGGGCTGCACACCGGCAATTTGCGTTTGAGCACTAATCAGTTGGAAATTGGCCGCATCGACAGTGGGCTGGACAGCCGCTACTTGCGTGCTGGCAATGTCAACACGCTCGTTGGCGGCTCGCAGCGTTGGCTCGACCCCGCCCACCTGTGTTTGTCCGGCTTCGAGCGTGGGCTGGACACCGGCAATTTGTGTTTCCGCCACACTAAGCTGGTTTTCAGCCGCCGCAATCGTTGGTTGGACAGCCGCCACTTGTGTTTCGGCACCTGCAACCCGTTCATTCGCGATATTCAGCGTGGGCTGCACACCGGCAATTTGCGTTTGTCCGGCTTCGAGTGTGGGCTGTACACCGGCAATTTGTGTTCGGGCAACTTCAATCTGAAGTTGAGCGGCTGTAACCGTCGGCTGGACACCCGCCACCTGTGTCTGGGCGCCGCTAATCTGGTTCCGTGCGTCTTGCAACGTCGGCTGGACACCCGCAATTTGCGTTTGAGCATTATCAATCTGCGATTGTGCCAATTGGAGTGTGGGTTCGACACCAGCGATTTGGGTTTGACCCGCTGCCACCTGAACCTGCGTGCCAGAAACCTGCGTAATGGCAATAATCACCGCGATAATTGCTAATGCGCCGACGATACCTAAAAGTGTAGCTGCACGCCGAAGCTGCTGTGCCCGTTTAGCAAACTGTTCGGCGCGGTGTGCTGTTTCGGCCTCGCGTCGCTTCCGTTCTTCTTCAGCGATATTCCGCAAGCGGCGTTCCTCTATGCTTGCATGAATATATTCTTGTTCACGGTTGGTTAGCGCAAGGTCGGTTGTCGCAGCCCATTCTTCGTAGGAAGTCAAACGTGCGCCGCTAAGAAGGAAGCTGCTATCCTTATGGTTTTTTTCCCATTCACTGGCTTCCCCTGCTAAAACACGCTGCAAGCGGACATCTGCACGACCGGTATCAAGCCAACCGCGCAACCGCTGCCATTCACGAATCAAGGCTTCATGCGCAACTTCGAGAGTTGGTTCGCGCGTACCGGGTTCAAAATCAAACGTGAGTAATCGGTACTGAGCAAAATAATCAAGTACCGTTTGAAGGGTGAAGTTATCTTTTGCCACTTCTAAAATTTCAGAACGGCGCGTTCGGCGGCGGGTATCTTCAGTCCCCTCTCCCAACGTAATCAGGCGGAGCAGCATTTGCCGCACAATCTGCTGCTGCTCAATATCCATTGAAACATAAAGTTCTTCGGCGCGACGCGCTAACGCACCCAGAACACCACCCGTTTCTTGGTAAGTTTTCAGCGTCAGTTGTCGGCCATCGCTGCGTTCAAACACTTCTGTTAACGCATATTGAAGAAGGGGCAGCGCACCCGGTTCTTCGCGAACATCTGCGATAATGGCAGTGATGAGGGATGGCTCGACGACTAATCCCACACGATGCGCAGGCCCCGTAATCGCACTCTCAATCTCTTGAGCAGAAAGGGGTAAAACGAACTCTGTGCGCTGCCGCATGAGTTCGCCAAACTCAACATACTCAAGTGGCCGATCCGTAAAATCAGCCCGTAGTGTGATAATTAAACGTAAGCGTGAATCAGGTGAGGTCACCGCCTTCTTGAGCAGAGCCAAAAAGTGTGAACGTTCTTCTTCGCTTTCGACATTGGTGAAAATCTCTTCAAACTGGTCGATAATGAGCAGCAGGTCGCCTTC
Source organism: Bacteroidota bacterium (assembly GCA_027492915.1). Taxonomy (GTDB): domain Bacteria; phylum Chloroflexota; class Anaerolineae; order Aggregatilineales; family Phototrophicaceae; genus CFX2. Next base: position 7,946 of record JAPUDW010000141.1, read on the forward strand.
AGCATCCGCCAGTACCCGATCAACTGCCCAAAGTAAACTATCTTCATCCGCTTTCAGCATTTCATACAACCGTGCCGGAGGACGCAGCGCAACTGAAAGCAGTGCTGCTTCCAGTTGGCGCAGGGGTTGTGATCCCGGCACCATATCGACAATGAACCATTGATTAGCTTTGGGGATAGCTGCATTACGCAGCGCGGGTACAACACCCGCCCGCACCACACTCGATTTTCCCGAACCACTCGGCCCCACAACCGAGAGGAAACGCTCATATTGATGATGGTCTGATAAACGCTCTAAAAGCTGTTTAACGAGCAAATCCCGTCCAAAGAAATCAGACGCATCCGCTTCACTGAAGGCACGTAAACCCTTATACGGATTAAAAATAGGCGTGAAATCTTGAGGCGCTTTTATATCAATGGGGGCTATTTTGTTAAAAGCCGCTCGCATCTCATCAGCAACTTGGCGTGCATCAGAATACCGCAGTCGGGAATCTTTTTCGGTTGCCTTCTGTAAAATTTTGTTGATCGCCGGAGGTAAATCGGGCAAAACATCTCGAATATCGGGAAGTGGCTCATCAAGGTGTTTCATCACGATTTGTGAGGGTGTCAATGCACCGAATGGATACTGACTGGTAAGCATCTCATAAATCATGAGGCCGAGACTGTAAATATCAGATGTGATTGATGCTGGTTCCGCCCGCAGTTGCTCAGGAGCCATATAGCGCAGCGAACCCGACACATTGTAGTCACTCATCTCTTTACCAACCAACTTGGCAATGCCGAAATCAGTCAGGTAAGCGTTTTGTTCATCATCAAGCAGGATATTATCGGGTTTAAGATCACGGTGAACGACACCACGCCGATGCGCCGTAGATAGCGCACTCGCAATTTGGTCAATTATTCGCAGCGAATTCGCCGGATTTAACCTGCCCTGTTGCAGACGTTTGCTCAGGCTCCCCTCACGTAAATAGCGCATCACCAAAAACGCGCCATCAGGGTCTCGCCAATAATCATATAAAGGAACGATATAAGGGTGTTCGAGATGTGCGACAAGTTGCGCTTCGGACTCGAAACCCCGAATAAATTCAGGATGGTTAGCGTGTTCAGGAAGAATGATTTTGATCGCAACTTCGCGTTCAATGACGGTCTGGAAAGCACGATAGACCGCGCCAAAACCTCCGGCACCTACGATTTCACGAACTTCGTAGCCCTTTATAATCGAGCCTGTTAAGTCTGTCATGAATACTACGCTATCAATGAGTATGAAGAAATTATAAGCATCTATTGTGCCTCACCCTTCTAAGATACGCAAAGATTTATCTGTAAATTAGTAGGGCTTAACAATGAGTTTATGTTTCAATTAAAAAGAGCAAAATTTCAAACTGTCATCGTTCAAACATAAACGAATATACGGCGTTAATTGTTCTTTCATTCGTTCACCCGAACAGGGCTAATAGTAGATTACTCTTGGTTGTTTTCCTCTATAACGCACTACCGCTTCCGCTTCAAAAGTTCAAAGCGGCTCATGCTCAACGGATGTTCTTAAAAGGCCATTAAAGGTCAATATGGTGCGATATATCTTAAAAAGGCATATCAGTCTGTCTTAAAAGTTTCAAAAGTTAAGGCTAGTAAAAACATTCTCCATGTATACTTATGCTTAATATCTACTTAGCATAAACCCACTTTACAGAAAACTACAATTTAAGGAGTATTCATGAAAGTGCTATTAGTTCTGTTCATGATGATCTTTGCATCATTTCCATTTGTAACGGTTGCGCAAGAGAATCCGGTTCCGCCGCCCGACACTCTCTATAATTGGACAGAATCAAACCTATCCTTTTCTTACCCGCAGGGTTGGAATATAACCGCTGACAATAATCCGGGGAAACTTTATCTGAATGACCCTTCGGAACCCGGCATTCAAATTGGCATCAAAGATGACTATTTTGAGGATGTAGAAAATATTGCAAATGGTTGCAAACCAGATGTAATTTTTATGCAATTGACCCGCTTTACAACGCCTCATGGTTACGAAGGGTTTTTGTGCAATACACAATCCGGCAAAGATAATATTTTGACCTACGCGGTCTTTTATACGGATGATCCTTACCAGTTCATTTGGGTTGCTGTGATTGTTCCTGCTTCGAAAGTAGAACGGTATGATGCAGTAATCAGGTCAATACTCGATACACTCTCAGCTTCAGGTGAATCCGCGCAGCAGACTGTGGTAACATCTGAAGCGCAGCCCACAACCCAACCTGCCGATGTGACCCCTGTACCGCCGACAGAATTTTCAAGCAGTCGTCTACCCATTGCGCCAGACACCGTATCATTTATCACGGGTATAGGTCGTCCGATGCAGACCTTTACCGATGGTTACGCTTTTAGTGAAGATGGGAAATATCTCGCCACCAATAGCAAGGCCAATCGAACCGTCAGTATTTTTGATACGATCACCGGCGAAATTGCAACATCGGTAAATTATAAGGACATCACCCAATCCTATCTTGAACTGCTAGGATTTTCAGCAGATGGTCAGCGGGTAGCGATGTTTTCGCTGGACGAAATTCTGATAACTGACCTTCAAACTAATCAAACAAAACAACTGCCAGTGCAAGATTTAACTTATAAAGCTATTGCTAGCCCCGATCTTGATCTGGTCGCATATCAAACGCGTAATCGTCAGCTCAGGGTAATTAACACTTCCGATGGAAGTCTGTTTGGTCTCGTTGATTTTGGTTACGAAGTCAGTTCTGATCTGGCGATCTTTAATGCCGATGGGCGTTATCTGGCTCTAACCAGCGTTTTGGATACCAGTGCCAAATCATCAAAAACGGAGCTGCTGATCTGGGATACCCAAACAAAGACCACCGCTTTTCGGCAAGTAGTTAGTGGATTGACACGTAGAATAGCCTTTTCACCGGATGGTAAAACCTTTGTTGCCATCAATGATGGAGAAATTTTTCTGTGGAAATCTGCTGATAACACACTTGAAAGCATCGTTCGAGAAGAAAATCCTGATGGGGCTAGAATTCTCCCCGTATCCGCAATTACGTTTACGCCTGATTCAACCAAACTCTTTTTTTCTGGCAAACGATCAGAAATATACACCTACGATCTTATCACAGGAGAGAAAAGTGTTTTTGTCGAAGAAGCACACGACAATTCGGCAGTAGGATTAGGAATAAACCGTTCAAGTACGGTATTGATAAGTATTCGATCAAATAGTTTCTCACCGCCCGCCTTTAATCCTATCCGTGAACTATATGTTCGCTTTTGGGATATTCAGACCGGGAAATTGCTCAAAGATTTTGTGATTGATGAAGGTATTGGAACCTATGGCACTCCCGGCACAGTAATCTTTGGTGGGCAGGATATGAAAGCTTTTCTGGTTTTGTTCGACAAAAATCAGTACCTGTATCCGATGGAAATTCAAGAAGGCGCCGTTGTTGATGGGTTTGTAGCCCCACCAATCATTGACACACATCTTGAACGCGTTTCCCACACGAACACGGAAACTCCAATTGTCGATCAAACACAATGGTGGGAAAGCTTCCCCATATTGACGGATGAAAATCTATCGCAATTAACTTTAATCGAATCGTTTCACAATCCGACAGCCGGAGACAATAACACGCCCGATAAACCTCTGTTTAGCAATGATGGCAATCTTTTACTGGTCAATGATAAACAGAGCGCAATTATTTCGTTTGCGAACCGCAATACATTGCAAGACATCATTCCCTTTTCAAGCGCTGAAATCATTTCACCGGATAATCACATTGTTGCCGGTAGCTCCAGCGGAGACGTTGTACGTTTATCGGATACCACAACGCGGACAGATACCCATGATTTATTCACTGAATATGATGTTCCCGGAACCGTGGGATTGACGTTTAATGCGCAGGGCAATGAAATAGTTACTGTCGGTAGCACGGATTTGGATACGACCTCAATCTTATTCTGGGAGGTTGAACGTGGACGGCTTAACCAAACGGCGCAGTTGGAAAGCGCTCCCCTTGCAACCGCAACCGATGTAACGAACCAGCAGCTTGCTATCGTAACCAAATTAGATGGCATCGTATTCTTTGACCTCAATCAACACCGTGAAACAGGTCGTTGGTTGAAGTACGGCACGAATATGCGATTAGAAAGATCGACCAATACGGCCTATCTTGCTGCCGGACAATATCGGATTCATGACCTTTTATACACTGCTGATGGGCACTATTTAATCGGCAGTGCCAGTGGCTATGTTGTTGACGAGCAGGGCAACGAGATAAACATGGTCGAACAGGTTTTCGTCTACGATGTTGAAAATGATGTCGAAATACCAATGGATCTCAACGCATCTCAGTTAATTGTGCATCCCACTAAGCCTTGGGTTGGGTTACTGCACCAGCAGTCGATTACAGTTTATGACATTGAAACCCATCAGGTGATATTTTCATTCGGGTATCAATCAGGTACATCGGTCATGTCCGCCAGCTTTACACCGAACGGTAATAATCTTATTATTGGTGGTTCAAGCCAGCCAAATGATGTCGTTGAAGTCTTTGATGCCACAACTTGGCAATCAGTAGCAAGATACACAGTAAATCCGGCAGGTGTATTTTCGTCCAATGAGGTTGCCGTCCATCCCTCTGGTCGTTTGCTTATTGTTCTTACCGGCGATGAAATTCAAATCTACGCAGTAGCAAATGAAAGTGCTGGTAACACAACCAGTCCAGATACGACTGGGAATGTTGCTCTAGCAGTACCTTCATCACCACCCGAACCCCCAGGTACTGATGGCTATACGTGGTGGCGCGTTGCCGATGGCAGTATTGATGATGGATTGTGGGTTCGCGAAGATTCAGTTACCGAAAATGGAGCGTGTGAGGCGCTCCCGATCCAGTCATAAGTGTTCTGGAATTCGGTAATCCGGTCTAAGCAAATTGAAGTTTCCGTTATTTATCGCTTGTTTGAGGAGTCGTGTCGTATGCTCAAATCACTCATTAGCGCATTACTTTTGCTGACGCTTACTATGGTTATGCCAACCACATTGGCCCAGAGTCCCAATGCAAAAACATTATTCGATCAAGGCGTTATTGAGTTTTGGAATGGGGATCGGTTCACTGCCGAAGATCTTTTTTCGCAGGCAATTGAAGCTGACCCTAACTATGCGGATGCCTACGCCTATCGCGCATTTGTGCGCCGTTATATCAATCGCGATTATGGCATGTCTTATGATATCTATGGCGATTTAACACAGTCTTACGATTTAGAACCAGATAATGCACTATTCTATGCTTTTAAAGCACAAAGCGACTATGACGATGGAGATATGGCTGGTGCTTTCATCAATATTCGTGAGGCTATATCCGCAGATCCTCAATTAATCGAAGCAAATTTTGTATTTGCGCTTGTGATGTCTACTCAGAACCAGTTCCGCGATGCAGATTATAAATCCGCGCTTGACCAGTTAAACTCTATTCAGCTACCGGAATATGGTTCTTACTGGGAACTTTTGGGGCAGATTCAACTTCAGATGGGCAATAGTACAGAAGCGCTTCAATCTCTTCAGAAAGCGATCAGTTTAGCCCCTACGCACTGGAGCAGCTACGTTGCTATTTCAAATACGTATCTCGTGCTTGGGCAGAACGAGGATGCTCTGGATGCCGCCAATTCAGCGGTTCAATTGCTGCCAGATAATAATCTGGTTTACGAAAATCGCGGTCATATCTATGAGTCTATCGGCGATTTACCCCACGCCAAAGCAGATTACGAACAGGCGCTTGCCTTACACCCCGGCAGTTCTTATGCCAAAGAACATCTGGCTGCATTCGCTGGTGTCGTTAGCGAGTCGGTACCCACCGCTGCTTCAGCGGATTCACCAACTTTCGAAGTCTCAAATAGTGATGCTTTGATTGCTTTTGAAATGGAAGACGGTAATGATATTTCCATTTTCACCATTTCAACTGACGGTGCACAATTAACTCAAGTGACCGATTTCGATGGCACCCAGATCACACCTGACTGGTCACCGGACGGTAAGCAGATCGTTTTTAGCTCCGACCACGAAGGAATCTTTCAACTTTATATTGTGAATGCGGATGGCAGTGATGTGCGCCGCTTAACAACTTCCACTGTTGAAGACTCGAATCCCGTCTGGTCGGCAGATGGCAGTACGATCTTTTTTGACAGAAAACTTGATCAAATGCGGCAAATTTTTGCCATCGCAGCAGATGGGTCTAATGAGCGCCAGCTAACCTTTGGAGACGGTGATAGTCATGACCCGAATTCAACAACTTCAGGTGTTGTATTTATATCAAAAATGACCACCGATGAAGATCAAAGCAAACAGGCAAAAATTCTCACAATGGATAGCAATGGTGAGAATATCCATCTATTGTACGTCGGGCAGGAAGAAATCTCAGATCTGGATGTTTCGAATTCCGGTGAACAGATTGCATTTTTGGACGGCAGTTTCCTTCGAGGCAGATTAACACTCATCTCCGCCGATGGGAAAAATCCGAAATCGCTAGACAAGATTGTAGGACAGAGAATCAGTTGGTCGCCTGATGATCAACAGTTGGCTATCGCGAGTACAGACTTGGGATTTGTGTTTGTTGATAGCCTGCTCTATATCGTAAATGCCGATGGGTCGGGGTTGGAACAGATTAATGCCACCCTAGATAATGCTTTTGCCCCCGGCTGGCAGCCACGCACTGCCCTTGCTTCATCACCGACTGTTGACACCACCGAAGCAGTTCCACTCGCGACACCCACCAATCCAACCATTTTTCTATCGAGGGCGGTTGATCTCTATTCAAGTCCAAGCCGTTTCTCGGCGATATATAAAACCCCTAATTTTGTGAATGTTGCATCCCTGCCGGTACAGGGTATTAGCCTTGATGGCCTGTTCTACTATGTGGAATTTTCTGGCTACAAAGGTTGGATTCTTGCAGATGGCGCAGTAGAGTTTGCGGGGGATCTATCGCTTGTTCCAGTGGTCGATGAAAAAGGCGTGCCCACGTCACCGTAATTCCAGCCGCCGCCGCCCACGAGCCTCGCCTTATCTTGACCAACGGTTATTATATCGTGGCAGTTGATCTGAATGGTGGACGAGGCTCCCTATTTACCCCTCACATTCAAAGTAGGGGTATTTTTATTTGCTGCTCAACAGTTTATCGGTGTATCTGAAAATGTTGCATAAAATACTTGAACATTTTTGGGTATATCTTGCATCGTATATTTACCAACGACCCGTTCCAAATAAAGGATCGGTGAACTCGGTATCCCATCAAGTGGAGTGGGAATGAGTGCAACCATATCCGCAGTAATTTTTTCACCGCAGGCGATTTCCTGTGTACTCCACAAAATATTGTAGAGTTCAGGTATTGGGGGTGGGGATACGCTTAAATCGTCATTTGCAGGTATTCCCGAAACACCCCAAAATAACCCGATTAAAATTGTAATAAAACTCAAACACCCAGAGTTATGCATCACTCAACCTCCCGATTGTTCGTATAGCTTTCAGTTTAAGCATCTTTGCGTAATACTGATGTGCCGATCATAGTCGATATACCGATGATTACCGCGCTTCCCCGATCAGGTATAATTCCCCTCCGACCTTATCACGCGGAGCAAGTCCATGTCCCTCCCTAACAAATCCTCGGCACTCGGCACTCAATATTCAATATTGCTTCTGCTGCTCATCGTCGCCTATTTCATCGTCGGCGGCTTGTTCGCCATCTACACACCCGTATGGCAAGCGCCGGATGAACCCGCCCACTACAACTACATCATGCAGGTCGCCATCAACGGCTGCTGCCCGAAGATCGAACCCGGTGACTGGGACGCGGCTTACCTCGACCAACTCAAGGCGGCACGTTTCGCGCCGGACCTACTTGTCAACCTGCCCGCCATCCAGTACGAAGATCACCAACCGCCGCTGTATTACCTGCTGCAAGCGCCGTTATTCTCGCTCACGGGGGGCAGCTTAATCGCTCTGCGTTTGTTCTCGCTGGTGATGGGCGCGGGTATCGTGCTGTGTGCTTATAATCTCGGTCGTGTGGTGCTGCCGGAACGCCCACAGGTGGCGCTTGCGGCGGCTGCGCTTGCGGCCTTCTTACCCCAGCATCTCGCCATTTTAGCCTCGGTTAGCAACGATGCGCTGTCGAATTTGCTCATCGCCGTTACGCTGCTCGGTACCGTGTTGTACCTCAAAGGCGCAGAGAACATCCACGAATGGCAGCTTGGTTTGCTGGTCGGCTTGGGGCTGCTCACCAAAGTCTCGACCATCTTCCTCATCGGCCTCGTGCCGCTGGCAATTGTCGTGCGCTGGTGGGTTGAAAGTCGCCAGTCGCCAGTCGCTAGTCAACAGTCGGAAAATAGTTTGGCGTTTATGGTGCGGCAGGTGTTCCCGCTGCTACTGACCTTCGCGGTTCCGGCGCTCCTGTTGGGCGGCATCTGGTGGCTGCACAGTATCAACACCTACGGCTTCCCCGACCTCTTCGGCCTGCGTCAGCACGATATGGTGGTGACAGGGCAGCCGCGCACGTCGGAACTCATCGCGCAGGTTGGGTTTGCGGGTTACCTGCGGACAGCCATCCAAACCACCTTCAACAGCTTCTGGGGGCAGTTCGGCTGGATGGGCGTACCGATGCCCGATTGGATTTACGCGCTGCTGCTGGGGTTGATGGCAATCGTGGGCAGCGGTTTGCTTGTTCATCAATACGCGGTTGAAGGGCATGAGCGAACGCCGACTCGCCGCCTCATCTGGACGTTCATCCAACTGGCGATTCTGCTGGCTGTGCTGGAATATGTCTACTACAACACCGTGTTTTTGCAGCTTCAAGGACGCTACATGTTCACGGGTGTGGTGCCGTTCGCGCTGGTGATGGCGCTCGGCATCGATGGCTGGCGGGCTTGGTTAGCGCGGCGTTTCGCGTGGCTGCCCCCATTGGCGACGGTGCTGCCCTTCGCCCTGTTTGCGCTTCTCGACCTCTATCTGCTCTGGCGGGTCATCGTTCCCGCGTTGGCGGTGTAGTTGTTTCCTGAAGTTTCTAGGCCGCAGATTTGCCACAAAAAATGGTCTCAGACCATCTTTAAAAAGGTTGAACATTAATCTGTGTAGGGACGCAGCACGCTGCGTCCTCGCCACCCACCACAACCATCACTTTCTCGTAGGGAATGGTCTCAGACCATTCCGTTTTCGAGCCGTATGCAGCGAATGGAGGGGTGAGGTTATCCGCCCTCATTTGTAAAACTTCATCATCGCGTCCTCGCCACCCGCCACCAAATACCTGTTTCTCGTAGGGAATGATCTCAGACCATTCCGTTTTCGAGCCGTATGCAGTGGCAGCATCTTCTCAAGCCATTCCAACTGACTCGGAGATTGCACGAACTGGCCGCTCGGCAAAACACAAAAACCTAATAAGGTACTGTTAAAAGCCACTTATCAGTTACAAACGCACTCATTCCAGCAACGATTCTTACGCTCGAGCTTGGATCAGTTGCATTAGAAATCCGACAGGAAAACAATCTACTAGCTTCTAATACAAACTGGAGGTTGGTTTCCCCTAAACTTCGCATAAGCACTTCACAGTTTTCTTGTGGCTCTTGAATAAAATCAGCCCCGCGCCAGTCCAATGGGCCTTCAAAGTACCTTGTGGCAATGAATGTTATAGTCAATATTTCACTGGTATTCACTTGTTGAGCTTGCAAAAATAGTTCTGAATGTCCCCTATGATATTGAAGTACTTGGCAATACCATTCATCAGGATCAGGGAATCTAAACTCAGCTAACCTTTTTACAAAAGTCATTCAACGACCTTTCCAAAATTGCTACACTTTAACTTTGCGTTTGTGTCTTAACTTGTAACTTATAACTTGCCACTTATTACTACTTAGGTTTATTTTCGGTTAACCCGACAAACTGTTTTCCAACCATCTGCCAACCCGCTTAACAATGCTGCTCTCTCAAAATGGTTAACGCCCACCCCGCTTAAAAGCTGCCAAATGGTCGCACAAATGGTCACCCTAAACCATCCCTTTTCAATTATGCTATTTAAACGGCTGGACGTAGGCCGTAGGTGTCGCTGGCAAGCCCTCACCTCGCCACACGCACCTTAACAACTTATTTCGCGCCGCCTCTGCCGCTTGTTCCGCATGTTGTGCTTTTAACTGTTCACTGATAACTT
>JAPUDW010000142.1:0-68255 GCA_027492915.1 Bacteroidota bacterium
TCAGCGGGGTTTGACGCAAGATGGTTTTGAGTTTGTCGATTTCGGTGATGAAGGCGATTTGCTGTTCTAAGCGTGATAGGGACATGGGGCATCCTTCATTGACACGCGGCGACAGACCGTACCGGAAGTGGCGCGGGTATCGTCGCTGGATTGTCGATCTGTCATGTTGTGATGTGCTTATTATGACACATATGCATGGGGGAGGGCGAGGCGGGAATGTTAAATAAGATCCCAAGAAAGAGGATTTGCCAGCGGCAAGCCCCTACAAGCGTTGTCCGGTATTCAAGAACGTTTGCTGATGCCTCACATGAGGCTAAAGCCGTCATGCTGATCACCAGACAAGTGCACTAAAGGCACTTCAAAGGCAGATGTTCGCATCTAGAAAATAGGCTGGTTTCCAATTTGAACATGAATTCGGCTCGTTTCTCTCGTAAATTATGACAGAATGAATGCCGAACAAGCTTCTACAGAGTCGTGTTGGGGTTGAGATATGCGAAAACGGGTGATTATTTCTTCTTGGGCGCGAAGGCGAGACCTTTTTCGGCAAGGGCTTCACCAAGGATGCGGGTGGCTTTCGGCCCAACGCCGTGAATTTTTAAGAGTTCAGCTTCGCTGACGGAGGGCAGTTGTTCGAGGGTGGTATAGCCAGCGTTCGCCAGTTCACGCCGCGCGACATTGCCGATATTCGGAAATTCGGTACTCGACGCTGCGGTCGATGGCTGGGCATCTGATGCGAAGGACAAGCCGCTATCAGCGAGGGCTTGGCGCAGGGTTTTGAGCGCGTTGGGACCCATGCCGTGCAGTTTGCTCAGTTCGGCCTCGCTGACTTTTGTGAGTTGTTCGAGGCTGGTATAGCCCGCGCCAGCCAGCGCACGTTGGGCAGGAGCGGCGAGTTTGGGGAAAGGTGTGCCTGTCATGGGATTATCTCCAAGTCGTTCAGTTACGCGGGTTCATAGAATAGTACAACGACATCTGTTTTATAGGTTTGTGATTTTAGCAGCTTGAGCTTGAGCGGTTGAGTGATGCCGACAAACTCCGGTTTACCTTTACCGAGAATCGTCGGGATGATGAACAATCGGTACTCGTCGATCAAGCGGAGTTTGGTGAGGTCAGAGACGATGCTACCGCTGCCGAAAATGACGATATCTTTACCGAACTGCTGTTTGAGGCGAGTAATTTCTTCCACCATATCGCCTTTGAGGATGGTGGCGTTATCCCATTTGCCCCATTCGGCTTTATCGAGGGTGCGCGAAAACACCAGCTTGGGCAGCGTGTTCATTTTGTCGGCTGTATAGGGATCGTCCGATTGTGCCTTTTCACTCGTCCAAAAGTCGCGCATTCCTTCATAGGTGACGCGCCCAAACAAGAGCGTATCCACTGCGGTTAGCTGTTGGTTGGAGAAGGCGAAGAATTCGTCATTGGTGATGAACCAGTCGATTTCGCCATTGCGTCCAGCGTAAAGATTATCGAGGGTGATGAGGTTCGAGACGATGATTTTACGCATGAGGCATCCTCATGTCATGTGGAGCGGCGCTTTTGGCATGGTAAACAAGGTTGACCGCGCCACTCTTATAGGCATGGCTTTCCACCAGCTCCAAGTTGATTTGATGATTGAGGTTGGCGAACAGGGATTTGCCTCTGCCGAGGATGACGGGACTTATATTCAAAAGATATTCATCAATCAAGTCGAGCGCGATCAGGCTTTGGGCGAGCGTCGGGCTGCCCATAAGCCATATATCTTTACCGGTTTCTCCTTTAAGCTTGTCGATTTCGTCGGCCAGATTGCCATTAATGATTCGCGTGTTTTCCCAATCGGCATGTTTGAGCGTCTTGGAGACAACCACTTTTTGTGCGGTTTTCTGCCATTCGGCATGGTTGCGATCATCCTGCGAGCTGGCAGGGTTGGAAAGGACGGTCGGCCAGTAAGACGCCATCTCCTTGTAGGTGACGCGGCCAAACAGTGCCGCGTCGGTTCTCCCGTGCAGACGTTGGACATAAGCCTGTGCTTCCGTATCGTGATGCATCCAGTCTGTCTCGCCTTTTGGGCCAGCGACGAAACCATCCAGTGAGACGTGCATGAATAAAATGATTTTACGCATGAGACATCCTTTGTTGTGATCATTAAGAGGATATGGCATCACACAAGCGTTGTATTGAACAAAACGGCCAACTTAACCGATGGATTCAGCCCGCACGAGCTGGGCTGGCGTGGCACCGATGAAGCGTTTGAGTGAGCGCGTCATATGTGGTTGGTCAGCGTAACCGAGTTGGTAGACCGTATCTAAGATCGAAACGCCTTTTTGCAATAGGTCAGACGCTTGCCGGGCGCGGGTAATTTGCTGGATGACCTTGGGTGTGAGGCCAGTCGCGTGAATGAATCGCCGCCGCACCGTGCGCAAAGATACGTCCTGTTCTTGCTCCTGCATGACCGAGTTAACGACGGGTTCGACCTTCAACACATCTTCGCGCACAAGGCGGTCAACAAAGGTTTCGACATTCTCGAAACTCGGAAGCTGCCACGACGCGCCGTTTAGCCAGAAGGAATTGCTGCTGGCATCCGGCAAATCGGTATTGGAATTGAGCAGGTTATGGACGGGGATGACGGGCATATACATGCCGAGCTTGAACTTGATGACCAAAAACTCGCTGCCTTCGATGTTGTTTTTCATAATGGTCTGGTTAGTCGCGCCCTCAACTGTAACTTTGATATTTTTGCCGCGCTGCACGAATAGGAGATTCCAATGCGGGTCGGCAGGGCAAACGGGCTGGTAGTCTTGCTCAACATGGCCGCGCCAGATCATGTGGATATAAGGCGAGTCGGAAGGACGACCTTCAAAGACAGCGCTCATTGGTGGAACCTTTTGTATAACTTCTATAACTAATTTAGCACATGTGTTCCGGTGTGGCAAGCGGTCCGGCAGCAGATTTGGGGAGTGAAAAGCTAGTCAGGCTAAAATCGGATTGTAAAGAATGATAAACCCACTTGTAATTGGGGGGTGGGATTTACGGAATTTATCTGCAAATTCCTGTATACTTTGTTTCAAAGTTAATTTCAGGCTTAAACCTGTAATAAATCATTTAGAGGCCAAAACTGACCTCTAAAAATTAGGCCAAATTATTATTATTTTATGTTTTTGTTTTAAATTACAATTTAGTTTGATGTTTCTAGTGAGAGGAGGCTACTTTTGGAAGGGAACCCGATGTTTTGGGTATTCGCCGTGATGACTTTGATCGGCGTGTTGTACTTTTTAGTCACGATCTTTACCGGCAGTGATTTGTTAGGCGATATCGATTTGCCCGGTATTGATGTCGGGGATGGCTTTGGCTTTACCGTACTGGCGGTATTTCTGGCGGGCTTCGGCTCGATAGGGCTGCTGGGGTCATTATCAGGATGGGGCTTAGGATTAACACTCATCGCGGCGTTGATCTTCGGCGTGATATTGGGACGGCTGGCGCTAGTGCTGCTGCGCTGGGTATTTAAGCAGCAGTCGGGCAAGATTGTCAGCCGCGAAGGAGACTTAATCGGAGTTGGCGGGCGCGTCACGATTGAAGTTCCTGAAGGCAAAATCGGCGAGGTGATGATCGAACGTGATTTTGTTCAGCGTTACCCGATTAAGGAAATAAACGGCGCGGCACTTCAACGCGGCGATCAGGTCGAAGTCGTTGACATCAACGGCGGCATTTTAACCGTCAAGAAAAAGCGTTAAACGAGAGGAGCGTGGGATGGAATTCGGTTTAGTTATTGTTCTGATTGTAGTTGCGGTACTGTTCTTAGGGTTGTTGGCTCTTGTGAGAAGTGTGTATCACCGTGTACCACCGAGCGAGGTGATGGTCGTTTATGGGCGTGGCGACTCGCGCATGGTCACAAATGGCGGTGTGTTTGTCATTCCGCTGTTGGAGACCTACAAGAAACTCGACATCACGATTATGACGATCAAGCAGGAACGTGATGAGGTTTACACCGTCAGTGGTGTGCCGATTAAGCTGGATTGGGTGGCACAGGTACAAATTGACTCGGAAGAAGCGGCACTGCGGACGGCGGCACGGGCGTTCCTCGACAAGAAACGTGATGATGTGCAGAAGATCATCACCGAGACGTTGAGCGCCAACTTCCGTGCGATTGTCGGTCAGCTTTCGGTAGAGGCTATTCACCGTGACCGTGACGAATTTGTGCAGAAGGTTCAAGACCTTGCGCGTGATGATGTCGCGGCGATGGGTATCAAAGTGATCTCGATGGGTATCGAGGAAATTACCGACGATCAAGGTTACCTGATTGCGATGGCGGCACCGCAAATTGCAGCCGTTAAGCGTGATGCGACGATTGCACAGGCAGATGCCGAACGCGAAGCCCGTGTACGCGCCGCGACCGCAACCCGCGAGGCGGAGCAGGCGGAACTGGATGCACAGCGCGAAATTTTGGCGCAGCGGGAAGCGCTTTCGATCCGCGAGGTCGAGGTACAAAAGCGCGTCGGTTTGGCGAACGCAACCTCCGAGCAAGAAGTGCAGAAGTTACGTGCGCTGGCTGTTGAGCAGCAGCAGGAAGCTGAAGTGCTGGTTCCGGCACGCGCCAAACGGCAGTCGATTGAAATTGAGGCTGAAGCTGAGCGCCGCCGTGTGATTATTAACGCGGAAGCCCAAGCAGACTCGACCCGCAAACGCGCGGAAGCAGAAGCGCAAGCGACCGAACAACGTGGCCGTTCCGAGGCGGTTGCTTACCAAGCGATGAAGGAAGCGGAAGCGCAAGGTGCGAAGGCTGAGGCGTCCGCAGTTCAGGCGCTTAAGATGGCGGAAGCGGAAGGTAACCGCGCACAACTACTGGCGGAAGCGGAAGGTCGTCGTGAATTGGCGGCTGCGAGCGCGGCAGAGGATGCGATTAATCTGCGTCAGTTCCTGATCGAGCAGATTACGAAAGCGGATGTGTCCAAGACTGAAGCGATGGCGAAGGCGTTGGCTGGTCTCGGCGGTAACGTGCGCGTCGTACAGATCGGCAATAACGGCAACGGCGCAAACGGCGGCAGCGGGAACACCTTCATGGATATGTTGATGAATATTCCTGAAGTGGCGGAAACGTTCCGCACGAAGGTCGAGGCGTTGAGCGGTGAGGACTTCCAAGTGACGCTGGCACGGATGGCGATGATGTTTGAAACGCTGCGGAATGCAGGTGGGTTTGAGGGTACTCCCAGCGTGAAACCGGCGGAAACGATTACGCCGAGCGCACCTGTCACGGGTGAAACCTCAGAAGGTTAAGCACGGCACCGAGTTGTAAAGTTAAGGGCGACCATTTGGGTCGCCCTTTTGTTTTGGTTCGAGCGTGGCAGGTTGCGAATGAGGCATCTACGGCGGTTGGGGTTATCGTTTGAGGGCGTGTTTTAAACCCCATTGTATGCCCGGTGCGGCGACTTCACAGTGGTTCTGGTCGAGGAATACGTGTTTGACCAGCGAGAAGCCTTCGTACTTGCGTTCTTTCAGGATGGCCGCTATGCGCAAGGTGTCGGTCACGGTGGTATCGTCTGCCGTCTCCTCCTGTTCGCCGACAAATAGATAGACTTTTGCTGGAAGCTGACGGTTGATCTTCGCAAAGGCGGCTTCTTGATCGAAGGTGAAACGGCTGCCATAGGATAGGGTAGGGCTGCCGAGGATCAAGCTGCTGAACAGGGTCGGCGCTTCGAACATGGCGTACAGGCCGAATAAGCCGCCATAAGAATGACCGACCAAAATCCGTTTGGCTGGATCGGTTCGGTACAGGTTCTCGACAAGTGGGATGAGTTCATCTTTGAGGAAAGTGAGGAACCCTGCCGCATCACCGTTGGGCACAGGGCGCTTATAGAACTTTGACATAGACTCCTCAACGGTAGGATCGTAGATGGGGGTGAGGTCGTGGTCGCGGCGGGTGAAGGAAACGCGGGTGTCGGCGATGGGGTCACCCGTTTCGGGGTAGCCGATGCCGACGACGATGGCATCGGTTGTACTGCCGCACCACGCCATCGGGCGGATGATACCGGTGATCATATCGGCGTACCAATTGCCATCCAGTACATAGATCACAGGCCAACGTTCCGGCGTTTCGTTAAACGGCCATTCCTCATCCGGCGATTTGTTATAACCCAGCGGTAAGCTAATAGTGATGTGATAACTGCGCCGCGTGTGTTTCGCGGTCATTAGGTGCAATTCACTGCCAAGTACGGTTACGGGTTGCGGCATCACATTTTCCTTTGGTGTGCGTGATCGTGGTTTTTTGTGGGTGCATAGGTCGGGCTTGTCACCGACAGACCCCACAGAATATATTAACCTTTTTAGACCTTTTTAGGCTGAACTTCGTATTTGAGAAGTGTGAGGCCAGAGTCTTTCCATATCGGCGTTCCCATACGCATGAGCGCTACAGGTGGCTGCCCTTCGAATAGGGGTGTTCCCCCGCCGAGCACCAGCGGCCCGACCATGATATGCAGTTCATCAACTAAGTCGTGCGCGAGTAAATCGTTCCAGAGGGTACGACTGCCAAACATGAGGATGTCTTTGCCAGCTTGCTTTTTGAGGTTGGTAATCTGCGCGTGGGCATCGGCACGTTTGATGATGCGGGTGGTATCTTGCCACGGCACGGTGTCTTTTTCGGTGAGTGTATCGGAGATGACCACTTTTTTGATGGCGTTATTCAGCCGTGAGATTTCGCGCTCAACTGGACGTTCATCGGGATTGTCAGCAACCCTAGGCCAATAACTCTTAAAGCCATCATAGGAAGTGCGACCTAACAGCAAGGTATCCGCAGCACGCAGGCGCTCGGCGTTATAGATCGAGAAATTTTCGTCCTCAGGGTAATTTTCCCCAAAGGCGAATACATCCAACACATTTTTCCCCGGCCCTTCGTAATAACCGTCGAGTGTCATGATGTTAGAGACGATGATTTTACGCATGTGGCTGCTCCTTTGTTGAGGTTAATCGACTTTTACTGTTTACATGACGACCGTAAATTGCAGATGCGTAACCCCTGTGGCGGCGCTGACCCGCGCATGGAATCCGCATGATGGTCAGGGATGCTCCTATAAACATACAAAGTTTGTGATTGGATACCATTTATCCCGTAACACGTTTATGAAAAACGCTTAAAGATGTTCGAGCGTCAAGCCAATTACCAGATTGATGGTAGGGATGCGTACCCGTAATGGGAAATAATTTTGGTGAACGATCTTAAAGCGTTTGTGAAGCTCTGCAAAAATTTCTGACCAATGGTTAATATGTTCACACGCGACAAACCAATCGTAGTCCATTTTATAGCGCTGCTCAAAGATGCGACGCGCTGAAATATTCCGTGCAAGGTTGTAGGCTAACCCCGGATCACAGGGCAGCACCACCGAAAATTTCCCTGTTGGACTTAATAACCGTTTGATCTCGTCTAAAGCGTGTGGTAAATCCGGTAAATGTTCGAGTACATGGATCGTTAAAACACGGTCAAAATAGCCGTTGGGGAAGTCAATTTTATCTTGAATATCACCGACAAATGTCTTGATATTCGGGTGAATGGCACGCATTAAGTCAGCTAATTCTGAGCGCAATTCCAAGCCGATGTATTCCTGCTGGTCGAGCTTTTCATAAGCGGCATGTGCGCCACGACCTGCACCCACATCGAGCGTTTTAACCCCCGGCTTAAATGTTTGAAGCGGATACTGGTGGTTGAATTCCTCGATGATGCCATAACGCTGAGGCAGAGCTTCTAACCATACTTTATAAAAGTCTTCACGGATGCGTTTTTGTTCATCAGTAAGCTCAGGTAATGATTTAGGGTATTGACCTAAATGGTTAAAGCGTAATGCCATAGTGTTGTGACTTTCTGGTTCGAATGTGGGAAGAAGTATTATGCTGAACATCATACTTAAATAAAGCCTACATTGACCATCCTATTACTGTGTGTAATGGATATGGGTTGCATTCGGTGTATGGATGGCTTCCACAACATTGAATTCGCGTGGGAATCCATCGAGATTATCGAACAAGCGCGTTCCCTTACCGAGCAGCACCGGAACAAGGTGAATATAAAGGTCGTCGATGAGGCCTAGCTTGAGATACTGTTGGGTGATGGTTGCGCCGCCACCAATCACGACATCTTTATCACCGGCAGCGGCTTTGGCCTGTGCTAAGGCGCTTTCGATGCCATCGGTGATGAAATGAAAGGTGGTTGGTCCTTTAACGAGGACTGGCTGCGGGTGATGGGTGAGGACGAAACAGGGCATCCCAAAGGTGCCATCGTCGCCCCAGTAAGGGATGCCAAGATCAACCATACTTTTGCCGAGGATGAAGGCACCTGTTGTGGTGAAATATTCCGTACTCAACTGCTTATCAATTTCGGTGGCGGCATTGAACATCCATTTATGCAGCAGTTCGCCGTTTTCGCCAAGCGGATGTTGAGTGCCGATATTGGTGCCAGCGGCGAAACCATCAAGCGAGATTGAGATTTGGAGTTTTACGCGAGCCATATGCCCCCTTTGTCGTGATGGTCAAATAGTAGGTAGTTACAAGGTAAGTGATGGGTGTGAAGTTGATATGCGGACGAGGCACGCCTCGTCCCTACATTGTTAACGTATTATTTGTTTGTGCAGATTTGTGCCACTTACCAGACAACCATTACCAAATAGTACATTGTACATCTGTTCTATGAACTATACTGGTTTTTAGCGCATTCGTAAAGATACCTTTGGCTCTGATGTAACACTTGGCAGGGTATAGGGTCTTAGTAAGGGAATAGCTTTGGAGGAGCCATAGTGCATCGTCCGACGATGTCACCAGCCGATGAAATCCGCATTCTACAGTTGGCGCAGCGCGACCGGCTGTTATTCGCGCCGATATACGAGGTTTATTTTGACCGCGTATATGCCTACTGCTTGCGGCGTACCGGTAATGTGCAGGAGGCGGAAGACCTGTGCAGCCTTGTGTTCACACGGGCGCTGGCGGGGTTGGATGGGTATCGCGGTGGGGTGGTGGCGGCATGGTTGTTCCAGATTGCGCACAACACGGTGGTGAAGCATTACCGTGCCAAGCGACCGTTAGCGGGGTTGGACGAGGTGGCGGCAGTTGCGGCGGAGTCCGATTTTGGCGATGTGGATGATTACGAAACGTGGCGCACGGTGGCAGGGTTGGTTTCGGCGCTGCCCGACGAGCAGCGTGAACTGCTGGCACTGACGTTGGACGCGGGTCTGAACTCGCAAGAAGTGGCGGTGATCGTGGGCAAGAGCGCGGTGGCAGTGCGGGTGCAACTTCACCGGCTGCTAAAGCAGTTACGCGCGCAGTATGAGAAGATCAGCGGGGAACCTGCCTGATGAATGAGCAATCTGAACTGTTGGAGCAGTTTCTACAGCGACTGCGGGACGACTCACAAGCGTTACCGCCAGATGGGCTTGACCCTGCGCTGGCGGATTTTGCGCGGCGAATGCTGCATACCCCCAAGCCGGATGCTGCTCTGCGGACGCGCATCTGGGAACAAGCTATGCAAGCACAAGCACAGCCGTACCAAAACGGGCGTGTGCAAGAACCTGTTTATACGGATAAGGAGGATGAGTTTATGGTCATTAAACCGGAAACCACACGGCGCAATACATGGGCGTGGACGGTATTGGTCGCGGCGGCAGCTTGCGTCATCGGCGTTATTTTCATTATGCGGTTCCCAAGCCCTAACGTATTCACCAGCATCAGCTTGCAGAACGCGGCAACCCTGACGCCCAGCGTTACCGTCACACCCAGCCCAACGATTACGCCGAGTTTGACTGTCACGCCCAGCCTGACGATTACGCCGAGTTTGACGGTTACACCCAGCGCGACGCTGATGGCTGACCCCATGATGCAATTCCCAACCTTTACGTCAACGCCGTTCGTGAACGCCTCAATGGGTGCTTATGAATATACGATTCAGGCTGGCGATACGCTTGGTTATATCATTGCCCGATTTGGTTATTCCGATTTGAGTGTTGGCTCCGGCGGCATTGTTGACCAAGTGATGAGTCTGAATAACATTCAAGATCCGAATGTGCTGCCTGCGACGGGGATGGTGCTGCTGATCCCCGTGCAGACACCAACGCCTACCGCGCCGACTGCTGATGAAGCGGTATACATGACGGCAACAGTGCTGGTTGAACAGGTGACCGCACAGGCACAAGTGATAGCTAATGTTCAGCCGATTCAAATTGTTCCCGGTCACGCCAACACGGATGATGGCCTTAGCACGGGAACGCTATCGGGTAGTAATCCGGTTATGAGTTATCAATTTACAGCCGAAACAGAAGGTGTGGTGGTGCTGACCATAGCAAGCAGCCAACTTGAACTGGTTAACCTCGAACATACTGTTATTCACGCCAGCATGTCGGGTGGTGGCGGCGGCGGGGGCAGCGTGAACCCACTGGTTATGCAAAGTATCATGACGCATTTCCTCGTGGTGCCGGGAGACACTGTAATCGCTCATGTGCGGGTGAACACTGATTATGCGGGATACTCACCTGAACAACAGATTCCTTATGAGCTTGATATAAGACTGTTGGATGTGGTGCCGCTAAACCAAGAGCCATTTAATGCGGCGGTGGATGGAACGTTGAATGACTTTAACCCGATGGCACTCTATTCCTTCGAGGCGGCCGCCGGTGACCGTGTAACAATTAAGGCGACGGGTGTGGACGGGTTTGACTCGTCACTTAAACTCTATGATGCAACGTTCAATCCGGTGGGTGATATTTCGGTGGCGTTCGACGATAACAGCGGTGCGGGTTACGACCCTGAAATTAACCAGATAATGCTGCCGACGAACGGGCGCTATTACGTGCTGGTGACCATTGGCGGTGGTGGTTATGGTGCGTTCAAACTGGAACTGACAAAAGCTGAGATTCCATCCTTGGGTACTGGGACACAAGAGGCACGGTTCAACTCGTCGCTACAGCCACAGTTCATGTTTGAGGGCAAGGCGGGGCAAGCAACGACGGTGAATATTACCCTGCCGGAAGATGCCAGTGATTACCGTGTTGAGTTTATCGATGTGCATGTGTACCAGAACGGGGCGTTGGTGGAGATGCTCAACCACAGCACCGTTAGCCAACCTGTAAATGGGCTGGTGCTGTCGGCGAATATCGTGCCGCCTGCCGATGGGGAAGTGGTGGTGGAGATTGCCTCGAATGGCAAACTGACTCGACCGAGCCAACAGGTGTTCCGGTTGGAGGTCGCACTGGGAGAGTAGGGCAGTCTTGATGCTAAATTGTTAAAAATGAAACTTTTTGAGGGTGAAAGTCGTTTAGTGAATGTGCGTTAATCATCACACAAGGATGTGTTATGCCTGTTCAACTTAGACGCTTTCGCCCTTTGCCGTCGTTTGCGCTGCTGCTGGCGCTGGTCAGTTTATCGGCCTGCGGGGTTTTAGGAATTGCCCGTTCGGATTGCAGCCGTTCGATGCTGCTGATGCTGGAACTGGAGCCGCCGGAAAGCGCGACCTTCACCGAAGAACATTGTTCGATGGGCATTGTTAACCCCACTTACACGGCTACATTGACGATTCCAGCGATTGATCTGGTGGCATTCCAGCAAAGTACACGGATTGAAAGCTGGCTGACGACGGCAGCTTCCGCCATATCGTTGGATGACGAAGCTGATGGGCTATCATCCTTATTATTCGGTAGATTCAGTGACGGTTCGATCAGCGAAGAAGTATTGATTGATACGAGCAATCCGCAGCAGTATACCGTGTATGTGGTGCGCTCATTTATTGACTAGGCGCTACCAGATGTTTCCCGCGCCGGGGGTGTAGGTTTTACCCATCACTGCATCGGCGATGATGGTGTCGCATTGGACAACACCGTTAACCTTAACCATGCCGCTGTTGATGACCACATCACTGCTATTAATGACTATTCTCGATGCATCCAGTTGGACGCTGGTGGCAGCTTGAATATGCACACCCGTGGCATCGAGGGTGATGATGTTGCCGTTGGTATCCTGAATAACGATGGTGTTTTCGTTAAGGGCGATTTGCTGTCCGGCGTGGTTTTGCAGATGGAGGCTGGCAGCATCCTGCATGGTGCGGATGCCGAGCGGTGTTAATTGGTCAGCGATATTACCACCGCGAAAAAGGTTGAATAGGCTGGTCAGAAAACTGCTCATCATCACCTCACCGGATTATAGGCCGATACCTAACTGTACTTCTTTTGCAGCATGGGCAGCAAACCACCTGCGTCCATAATCGCTTGGACGGAGGGCGAGAGGCGTGGGAAAGTGAAGGTTTTCCCTGCCGCCATAATGCTGGCGTTGACAAGATCAATCTCGATGCTGTCACCGGTTTTGACGACCGCGTTCAGGCCGGGGCAGACGATGGGTAATACGCCCTGATTAATACAGTTGCGGAAGTACAAGCCGCTGAACGAGGCAGCGATGATGAGGTTCACACCAGAATACTTGATGCTGGTCACGCCTTGTTCGCGGCTGCTGCCCATCCCCCAATTCGAACCTGCCACAATCACATCACCGGCTTGTGCGCCGCTGGCGAAGGCTGGGTCGAGATCTTCGAGGGCGTGGGCGGCGATGTCCTCCGGCGTTTTGAGGGTGTAAGTGTATTTACCGGGGAAAATGACATCGGTATTGACGTTATCGCCATATACCCAGCAGCGGTGTGTGGACATGGGTTGGTTTCCTTGCGTTGATGGTGCTGATACGTGTGTATTATGCCGCAAAGGTCATGAGGCGGCTAGAGATGTCTCAGCGAGAAGTAGAGAGGCTGTGGTGCATGGAGGTTGCTGTCGCCTGCTGGAAACTGGCGTCGTCGTATAAGAAGCGCATGGTTTTTTTGTGGTTTTCCGGTGGGGTGTTATCACGGAGGGCAGCTGTAATACGATCATCATCGGTGAGGCGCCAGCAACAAAAGCGGCTGTTGTTCAGCCGACAAAAATGCCGCCTGTATTTAGTCCGGTTGCGAGTGTGGGGTTGTGGCACCGTTTGGGGCAGGTGGAAAGCTTGTCGAGATTAGGGTATTGTGCAGTGTCAGGCAGGGCAGATCAATTGTGCCCTGCTTAAACGGCGACAAGGGGCGGGACTTCGAATTTTGTTTCCGTAGCGGGTAGGCTGAACCAGAAGGTGCTGCCGGTACCGGGGAAACTTTCGACACCCACCTGTCCGCCCATGCGGCTGACCATGCGGTGAACGATGGACAAGCCCAGGCCCAGCCCTTCGGCTTTGACGCTGTGCAAGCGGGTGAACATTTCAAAGAGGTGGAGTTGGTCTTCTTTGCTGATGCCAACGCCGGTATCTATTACTTCGTAGCGGATGCAGGTTCCCTGTTGGAAGCCGCGTATGGTGATGCGCGGATCAGACTTGCCGACGCCCATGTATTTGATAGCGTTACTGATGAGGTTCGCGAAGATTTCTTCCAGCCATTGGCTATGCCCCATCACGGATGGTAGGTCGTCACCGATCACCACCTCAATGTGGTTGGCATCGAGTTGGAGTTGGAAGCGGTTCACGGCAGCATCAATTGGCAGTTTGGCATCGACTACCGTCACACTGTCTTTGTCATTACGCGACTTCGCCAGCCACAGCAGTTGTTCTATCATATCCGCCATTTTGAAAGACGCGGCTTTGATATTGCCCAAATACTGATGGGCTTTGGGTGGTAAGGCATCTTTCGAGATACGCTGCACCATATCGACGTTCAGGCCGATGCTGGTTAGGGGTGATTTAAGGTCGTGGGCGATGGTGTGGTTATAAGCATCTAATTCTTGATTGCTGGCTAACAACTCGGCATTATACAATTCCATCGCGATCTGGATTTCATTGAGCTGGCGGACATGCTCGGCATTATTGATGGCGCTTGCCAACTGAAGCGCCAGCATATAGCCGATGCGCAGATCATCCTGTGAGTAGGCTTTGGCTTCGGTAGTGGCAAAATTAATCGCGCCAGTCACCATGCCATGATCCAGCAGCGGAACAATAATTTGGGACGCAAAATGGGCTAAGAACATGGTGGGTTCGGCCTGCTGAATGAGGCGGGAATGCCCACTTTTTAAGACGGAACCGAGGTTGGCAGTCGCCGCTAAATCAACACTGTTCATGGTATACGGTTTGCCAAATAAGGTGACAATGTGCCAATCGCCGTTGGGCTGGCGCAAACAGGCACTGAAGTGTTCATAATCCAGCAACCACTTTGCTTGACGGGCGACGACTTGGAGTATTTCATCCAAGTCAAAGGTGCGGTTAATCGCGACCCCTATTTCGTTAAGGGCTGCAATCCGACTCGATAACGCCTGAGTTTCTGCGAGTAGGTGGCGCGTCGTGGCTAATAATTCCTCGTGATCAAGCTGGTCAAGTTTCCGTGCGCTTAAGGGCGCAGTGGTCATAAAGCATCGATCTCCAATTGGATAGCGTCGGTGTATTGGTTGACTTCGGTAAACAGGTTTGCGGTGGCGACAATTTCATAAATTTCGGTTTCGTCGAGGCCGAGTTTGGTCAATTCCTGATAGTGTTCAGGTGTGATGCTCTTGGGATTGGTTGCCGCCAGCAGCCCAAACTTAATGACCGCTTTTTCGCGGACAGGTAGGGGGCAAGCGTCGAAGTCTGAAACGAGTGTTTGCAACACATCTTCGCTCATACCGAGTGCGGATAGGCCGTGCAAATGCACCTGTAAAGCATACTGGCTGTTGTTGGCTTGCGAGATGGCGACACCGATCATTTCTTTGAGGGTGCGCGGAATACTGCCTTTGAGCATGGTCGAGCGGAACTTCTTCCAATTGGCTTCAAGAATATCGGGGTTAATAGCCATCGACTTGAAAAGGTTAGGGACGATGCCAAAACCCAATTCGGCAGTAATCTCATCAAAAACAGCTTTGGTTTTGGGTTCGGTCACGGTAGCAGGGTCAAAAATGGTGACGAGGGACATCAAAACTCCAATCTGTAATATTCTGTAATTAAATATTAACACCATTATTTCAATGCATAGGCTGAAGAATTTGTGAAAAATTACTGCAAACAGTATTTTCGTAACAATTCAGTATAAGTACGTAGTATCGCGGCAATCGGATTTTATTGTGAGTATAATGGGGATGTCGGTTTGCGGCTAAAGGGAAGATTATATGCCGTTTGATGTGAGTTGGTATGATGATGCCCATACCATACTGCGAGTTCGAGTACATGGAAAGCCAACATGGGATGAGTATGATACCGCGATGGATATTGTATCTCAGCGTATCGCCGCTGTGCCACATCGCGTTGATATGGTATTGGACGACGAGGTGGGGATGCCACGCGGTAACCCGATGCCCCATTTGAAAGCCGCCCTCGACAAAGTTGCTGCGCACCCCAATTTAGGGATGAGCATGGCAGCCAGTGCGAATAATGTTGCGCTGTTCCCTTCACTGATGATGGAAACAGCCGGACGCTTGTATGGTGTCGATATGAAACGCTATGGGCGCTTCGTCAAATCGATGGATGAGGCGGTCGCTATTATTATGGCCGACCGTGCCAAGGAACAAGGGAAGCCGGCTCAATCGGATTAAAGGTTAGCTGCTGATTTTCGGCAGGTGGTCGGTATAGTTGACACTAAATGGCCCGCTGCCTTTAATGAAGGGCTGCATGATCGCACGTTCGGCCTGCACCAGATGGTTAAGGTCGTGGGCGGCGATATGGTGCAGCAGTTGGCTCATGGTTACCCAGCCGTACTCCGCATGAAGTCCCTGTTTTTCTAAATCTGTCTCAGTCAATTGATTGATTAGCGCGAGGGTTTGCTGGCGCAGCTCGTTAAATTCGCCTGCCAGCACGACGGTTGGCGCGGCTCTGGGTGGACGGTCGGCGGGGTTGAAGGCGGGGAAGGGCTGACCCGCTAAGATCGCCTTGATGCGTACCGGAAAGGACACGGCTTCGACATCAGTTACGTGCTGGAGGCATTCGAGCGCTGACCACTCATTCGGGGCAGGACGGGCGGTGAGCAGTTCGAGCGGAACTGACTGCACAAGGTTGAACCAGCGGGTGGGGCTGATGGCGGCTACGGATTTACACCATAATAAAATGTTGTCGGTCATTTTGTTTCCTTGTTTGTAAACTCAAGTATAAAACTCAGATCTGTGCTCTGGTGGTGAGCGTGCTTTTTGCAGCCGACGCAGCGGAGGAGACATGGCTCCTCCCTACAATTAAAGCATTGTCTGTGGGCGTTATTTAGGCGAACGTTTGCGGGTCGGCGATGGCTCCGGCAAGGGCGCTGGCAGCGACCACATAGGCGTTGCTTAGATAGATGGTCGAGTCGTTGGTGCCCATGCGGCCTTTAAAGTTACGGCTGCCGGTCATGATGGTGGCTTCGTTGGGCGCGGGAACCCCTTGGTGATTCCCCATGCACGGGCCGCAGCCGGGGGTGCTGATGGTGACACCGGCTTCGAGCAGGGTGGCAAGCGTACCGTCGGTGGTCGCGTCTAAGAGTACCTGCGAACTGGCGGGAATGACCACAAAGCGGCAGGCGACCTGCTTACCCCGCACGACTTCGGCAGCAGCTTGCATATCGGACAGGCGCCCGCCGGTACACGTCCCGATCAATGCCTGCTGGATGGGTGTGCCAACCGCTTGACCGAGGTCAACCACATTGTCGGGCAGGTGGGGCAGGGCGATTTGGGGTTGCAGATCGCTTACATCGAGCGTGTACACCTCATCATAAACCGCGTCATCGTCGGGGTAGAGGGGTGCATAATGGCGGTAGCGATAGGGGTTGCTTTCGTTGGCAGACGTACCGCGATGGTTAGCCGGTTTGCGGCGTTCTTCGATGTAGGCGAGTACGCGCTCATCGGGGGCGATATAGGCGGACATGGCGCCGAACTCCGCCATCATATTAGGCATGACGGGCAGCTCGTCAATCGACCAGTAGCCAACCGTGTCACCGCTGATTTCCACCGAGCGATATTGACCCCCGCCGACGGTTTTATCTTTCATCAAGCGCAGGGTGATGTCTTTGGCGGTAACACCGGGGCGCGGTTTGCCCGTTAACACGACTTTGAGCGTTTCTGGCACGCGCAGCCACAGTTCACCGGTTGCCCAGATAGCGGCGATTTCGGTGCGACCCAAGCCCATGCCGAACGCGCCGAGCCAGCCGTAGTGGGGGGTGTGGCTATCCGACCCCATGATGACCTCGCCGGGGAGGATGACGGCTTCTTCGCTAAGGACTTGATGACAGATGCCGCGCCCGACCTCGAAGAAATGCCCGACCCCCTGCGCCTTGACCCACTCGCGGATTTCTGCGTGGTTCTGGGCGTGTTCGGTGGTGGGGGCAGGGACAGCGTGATCGAGCGTGATCGCCATGCGTTCGGGATGCAGGACTTTGGGTGCGCCGATTTTCTCGAAGATTTTACGGATGGGCGCGGTGTTGTCGTGGCTAAGGTAAATATCCGGCTTTACGTCGAGGATGTCGCCAGCACGGGCGGAGGAAACGCCAGCGGCACGGGCGAGGGCTTTTTCGGCAAAGGTGTATCCGGTCATGGGTGGGTTGATTTCCTATGGGTTTACGATGCGGCTTCGGGAACAGCTTCCCCTGCATAAGCCAATATAATGTCTTTTCGGTCAATACCTGCTTGTACCAATGCATCCACAGCAGGTTTGTTGTTTAGGTCGCGTTCGATCACAATTTGTTCGCCAAGTATACGTACCACAAGGCTGACATCCATATCGTGCGGTTTATTCTCAATATCGACAACAGTCAGCAGGCTACCATCGGGATTTTGGGTCAAATAGCTGATGCAGTTTAATCCATCTTTGGCATATTCAGAAACGACTTGATGTACGGTTTGTTTTAGGGTCGCCATTCGGTGATTACCTCACTTTCAGGGTCAAAAACGATGAGTGATATGCTGAAGCGATCAATCATCAATTGCCCAATTTCTTCAGCAAGAATACCTCTAAAGGTAATGGTTGATACAGCCATATAAAGAGGGATGTGAATATTTTTGTTCTCTAGAGCCACTCTATACATAAGATACTGTCCCACAGAGTTTGCCAAGTCGTCAACCTGTGAAGCGGACACCATTTCCTTTACTTCTACAAGAATGAGTGTTCTTTCAGTTCTGTGTTCTGCTTCAAGATCAATCCATAATCTGCGGTCACCAATTTTGAGCTTCACTTGTTCATCGGTAATAAGCCATTGATTTTTGACCAAAGCATTTTTCAAGCGGTCATGGTAACGATCTTTAGCAGGCAATTTCCATTTCCAAATGCTAGACTATTTTTGAGGTTAAATATTCGAGAAGTTTGCTTAATGCTACCCTATTCGATGCGAGAGGGCGATAGACGTGTGGTATTGGCGGCCACGTTTTGGACGTAAAAGTTCGAAATGTTGCAAATATTGATAAAGTTGCCCTAAAGGACTCCTTCGTCGCAATTGTTACAACGATTTTTGATCGGCGGGATTACGGGAGCGAACCGCTGAAACTGCGAAAACCGCAAATGCAAAAGTGGGTTTTGGCGGCGAGATTAAGGGAGTAAAGCGCCAAAGATTCGCTAAATTCTTCAAATTCTCCCTAAAGGACACTTCGTAGTCATTTTCACTGTGCATTTTATTTTGTTGTTGCAGTTGAGAATCCATGTTTTGTCGTCAGAACCTGACCCCTAACCCCTCTCCAATTTGCTGAGTACAGCTTGGAGGGGGAACAAAACATTTGGCAAATTTGGCGGCAATTTCGGCAATGGCAAAAGGCGATTTTGTGCCGGATTTGCCAACCATACCATTCATGGTTTTGCAGCAAAATCATGAATGGGCTGCCGCTGCAACGTTTGCTGCAAAAATAGTCCTCAGTTTACAGTCAACAGTTGACAGTTCAATGCATAACAAGCGTCAACTACAGCAAATGCGGCGCGAACACCCCTATCCCCAAAGCTTGCCTTGTTACTACGGGGCAAGGGAGCAATGCAGACCTGCTGAGAGAAACGCTCTATAGCTAATCTTTATTACAAGTCAATTTTAGAACATTTGTGTTACGGTGTCAAGCGCGTTAAGTTAGGGTTTTCAAACTTTAGTGTCAGCGTTTGTGATTATTCTGGTTTGAATGCCGGCTGCCAGTTGAAGCAGATTTTCAGGCCAGTTGAGGGTATCGTGCAGCCAGGTAAGGTTGGCGTATTTGGGATTGAGCGCGGTGGCCTGCTGCCATGCGGCTTGGGCTTCGGCAGGGCGGTCGAGCGCTTGATAGACGAGGGCTTTTAGGGCGTGGAGATTAGGCGCTGCTGCTTTTTCATAGGCTTGCATGTCCGGTTCGAAACGAATGCTCATGAAATCCGATAATGCGCCTTCATAATTACCCATGACGAGTTGGGCATACCCCCTGCGGATTTGCAGTGCTAATTTGACGGTGGGGTGATCTTCGTGAACGGCTAACCCTGCATTGCATTCGGCAATGGCTTCTTGAGGATCATTTCGAGAGAGGTAGAGGTCGGCTTTGTAATCATGAATGGCACCGGCGCTGTAGTTGATTGAAAAGGGTTTGGGCTGCGGTAATGCGGCTTTGACTCTCGCGATTTCCAACGCGCGATCGTAATCCGCAAAGGCTTTATCCCTATTTTTTTGGATGTGGTAGAGAATCCCGCGCTGCAAGTAGCCATAACCGAAATCTCGGTTGAAGCGGATCATGAAGGTATACAGGTTTTCGGCAGCTTTATGATTACCGGATTTGACGAGAATCGGGCCAAGATATAACAATACAAAGACCCACAAAACAAGCAAGAGCAAGGGCCAAAAAATAACCAAGAATAATGCAGAAGATAGATCAAGCCGTAAAAACTTGACTACGAGGATTATAAGTGCGGTAATTATTATCCCTAGAATAATAAGAAAAAGATAACGCATAACGAAGTCTTTGATGCGTTTGGGTAGAAAGCTAAATATTGGGATAAATAACGGAATAGCAAGGAATGACAAAGCAGGAAACAGGTTTGGATTTTGTGTGTCAGAGGCCACAATCAATACAATTCCCAACACAATTAAACCTAATATGAGCCACTTTGTTCGCGGAGACATTTCACCCATGCGGCAGCATCCTTTGTGCGTGGTTACAAAGTTATTATAGGGGTGAAAAGTGTCGGCAGGCATAAACGATGAGGGCGCACAGCCGTGGAATAGGGATTATTGAATGCCGGCTGCCAGTTGAAGCAGATTTTCAGGCCAGTTGAGGTTGTTGCGCAGCCAAGCAGGGTTGGCGTATTTGGGATTGAGCGCGGTGGCTTGCTGCCATGACTCGCGGGCTTCGGCAGGGCGGTCGAGCGCTTGATAGACGAGGGCTTTTAGGGCGTGGAGATCGGTTTCGACCTGTGCCTCGTTTGGTTCGAGTTCACTGTCGAAGTACAGCGAATCGAGATTGTTTAGTGCATCTTCGTAGCTGCCGCTGATGACCTGTGCATAGGCTCGACGGTATTCCCAATAGAGCGTTTGGGACTGAGCCGCTTCGTTTCGTTTCAGCGCGGCGTCAAATTCTGTAACTGCCTGCTGCGGCTTATCCTGAACCAGATAAAGCTCGGCTTTACTGACATGAATAAAGGCAATACTGTAATTAACTGACCACAATGGCGGCTTTGCTAGCTGCGCTTTTTGGGCGGTAATCTCCAGCGCCTTATCATAATCTACGAGTGCGTTTGCAATATCACCACGTTTTTGCCTGACAACAGCGCGCTGCAAGTAGGCAAATCCAAATTGGGGGGCGAACCGGAGCATGAGGGAATAGTAGTTTTCGGCAGCTTTATCCAGCCCAAATGAGACCAGCAGCGGCCCCAGTACAAATACGAGCAGGGGACGGTAGAAAATTATCACCAACCCTGAAAGACATGCAACTAAGATCAGCACGTTATATTGGCCGCGTAAGAAACCGTCCACTAAAGCCATAGGCAGTATTAAAAGGGCTGCAAGCATCACGAGCAGCGATATTTGCCCGATGGCGTATCCGGTTGATTTTGGTCGCGGCGATATTGCACCCATTGGCGACATCCTTTGTAGGTGGTTACAAGGTGATTATAGGCGAGAAAGGGAGATGCGGGACGCCCATAAAACGGGTGTTTTTGTGGCGGGTGAGGGTAAAAGGTCGGCGGAAGGATGTGGGGCGCACGACCGTGCGCCCGTACAGGCGTGGGGGTAAGGGTGAATGGTGACCCCCTCCGTCGCTGACGCGACACCTCCCCCGCAAGCGAGGGAGGGAACATACAAAACCATTTGGGCATAGGTTATGCAGGGCGCACAGCGTGCGCCTCTACAAAGTAATTCTATCGCGTGAGAGGTTATGGCAGGTCTTGTTGGATGAGGCCGTAAAGCATTTCGGCGGCGAGGCGGTTGGCTTCGATGCTGGGGTGCGAGTCGAAGCGGTTCACCAAGAGGCTAAGGGTGGGTTTGCCTTCAAGGACGGTGCTGATGTCGGCGATTTGCACATTGGGCTTATCGGCGAAGAAGTCGCGCACACGCTGGAGCGCAGGCTGCGATTCCTTGATGGCAGCGAGCTGCGGCCAGAGCAGGACGATCAGCTTGGCATCGTGGTCAACCGTCCACTGGTAGAAGTTTTGTAGGTTGCCCTGATGTTCGTTCCACACGGTGTCATCTAAGTGGGAACGGATGAGGATGTCGGTGAAGTTGGTGTTCTTTTGCGGCGAGGTGAACTGGGCAATGTTGTAATAGGCGTAGTTGGGAGCGAAGAAATTCAGCACAAACCAGCCGAGCGGGGTGTTCAGATCTTGAAACTGGAACACACTGTTGGGGTTGGTTTCGGGATTGCGGAACAGGATGTAATCGACATCGTTCATGTAATAGGACAGCACGACAATTTTCGGCACACGCGGCGGCTTGAGGTTGTCGTAGTAGGCACCGAGGTAGGCGGTTTCCACGTTGGTGTCCCAGCCGGATTGGGCGACGGTATTGACATCGAAGTTATCACCAAGCATCCGTTCTAGCACCTGCGGGTAGGTGTCGTCAATGTTGCTGATGCCATGACCGGCGGTGAAGGAGTCGCCGACGATGGCGATGGTGGTCAGGTCGGGGGAGTCGGACTTGGGTTCGTGGTCACGGTAGCCGAGCGAGTTCTTGAAGGGATAGTAAAAGTTTTCGTACCACCAGTAGTTCATGGCGGTGAAGCCGTAGCCATCGGTGGTGATGTAGAAAATGCGCAGGTAAGCCTCCGCGCCCCAGAACAGGAGCAATATGGTGGTGAGGGTGACGAGCACACCCGTCCATTTGCTACTGCCGAGACGTGCGCCCATTGCGCGGACGCTGGCGGTGTCGGCATCATAGCCAATGAGGAAGATGAACAACCAGCCGAGGCTGAACAGGTAGCAAAATTCGGGATTACTCAGGCCGCGCCCGTTGGTGGGTTGGGCTTTATAGACCCACCAGCCAATGGCTACAGTGAGGAACACGAGCATGAGGAACCAATAGGTTACCGGATGGGCGCGCAGCCAGCGAACAGGGGTGCGGAGCAGGGCAGGGCGAGTGGATGTGAACACCGTGAGCAGGGTTACGCCGATGATGATGATTACGGCAGGCATGATCCACAGCGTAGATGAGAGGCCGTTGTCGCCGCTGACGGTGGGGGCGGAGGCGATACCGGTGATGACCGCACCGATAGCGAGTAGTATCCAGATGATTTTGAGAAAGCGTGAGTTCATAAGCGTTTAAGCGGTTTCTATTAGTTCGAGTAGTCGAGAAATAGTACGGACGTAGCACGCTACGTCCCTACAATATTCACCACGCGCTATTATAAATCATTCTGCGTGATGTGAGAGTTTGCCAGCGGCAAACCCCTACAAACCATGCCTGTTTTTGCGGTGAACGTTTTAAAGATTGTCCTTCACACAGCGGAAGCCGATGAACCAATCGCGGGTTTCTTGGTTGGCCTTGAAACGCACGGTCATGCCTGCACCGAAGTCGATGTAGTTATGCACACCGCCACGGTAGACACGTTCGACGGTGATATCCGCCAAATCCTCGCGGCCATCGGTGGCAACATACGGGTAACGGGCGTAGGCGCTGCTGACCCATTCCCAGACGTTACCGGACATATCGAGCGCACCGACCCACGATGCGCCGTCGGGCTTACTGCCGACTTCGGCGGTCTGGTTGTTGTTGTTCTGGTCGAACACCAAGAAGTCACCCACGAGATCGTTTCCCCACGGGTACATCAGGTTATCCGGCCCGCGCCCCGCGTATTCCCATTCGGCCTCGGTGGGTAGGTGACCGCCACGGCTGACGCAGAAATCACGCGCTTCTGACCAGAGCAGGTTGCCACGCGGTTGGTTATCACCGGGGAAAGCACCTTCGGAGCCGTACTGTTTGTTGGTGACTTCGGTTTTGTCGATCCAGTAGGGGGCAGTGAAGCAGACTTCGGAGGCGGGACGTTCGTCGCGGCGGCCTTCGTCGCTGCCCATCATGAAGCAGCCTGCGGGAACCTGCACCATGACCACGCCATCCACCGTTTGCTCAACAGGTGTCCAATCCGCATTTTGGGTGACAGGCATGGCGGTTGGCGGTGGTGGGGTTGCGGTCGGTGCGGCAGGGGCAGCATCACACGCGGCGAGGAGGGTTAGGGCGGTGAGGAGGAGAATGGAGGGTAAATGGCGGACAGCATGTACGGCCTGTCCATAGCTAAATACGCATTTGTTTGCGCCGCATGAGGCTAAAGCCGTCATGCTAGACAGAGGGACAAGTCCACTAAAGGGACTTCGAAAATGCGGTTGCCAATCACGCCCGTGAATATTCGTGTTCTCCGAAGCGAGCACACGGGAAAGCAAGTGTGAACCAATTCGGGACAAGTCTTGTATTCTGCCCCCACTCATCATTGAAACTAGCATCCGGCGTAAGTTTGAACTTGTAACTTGAGACTTCATAGACACTTGCAACTTGATAATCGTGACTAAAGACCAATGATTATAGGTTTGTGGCTGTTATAATACCGCACGTTGCACCCGTTGAATATAAGGAAACCACGCGCTTATGCACCGCCGAATACTGCTTTTCATCCTATTTTTACTTTCGGTCAATATCGCCGCTGCGCAGGAGGCGACCGCTGAACCGACGCCGCTGCCGGAGGGCATCCCCGACCCCGCCGGATACGAATGGGCGCTGGTGGCGAACGGCTTCGACAGCCCGATTGGGATTGTTCCAGCAAACGACGGCACAGGCCGGATGTTCGCGTGGGAGCAAAGCGGGAAGATGTGGGTGATTAACGGGGAAGAAGTGAGCTTCGAACCGTTCCTCGACATTGGTGAACTGATACCGCCAGCGGTGTTCCAAGGTGGCTACAGCGAGCAGGGTTTGCTCGGCGTGGCATTTCACCCACAGTACGAGGAAAACGGTTACTTCTACATTCACTATTCGGATGTGAACGGCGACACGCGGATTGCCCGCTACAAGGTGAGCAGCGACTCGGCTGAACGGGCTGACGCCACCAGCGGCACGATTATCCTGAGCGTCGATCAACCGTACCCTGACCATAACGGCGGGGAGATCACCTTCGGGCCGGATGGCTACCTATACATCGGGTTAGGCGATGGCGGCAACCCTGACGACCCGCTGCGCAACGGGCAGAGTTTGAACACACTGCTGGGTAAGATTTTACGCATCGACGTGAACGCCACGCCGTACAAAGTGCCTACAGATAACCCATTCGTGGGTCGTTCGGACGCCAAGCCGGAAATCTGGGCATACGGCCTACGTAACCCCTTCCGCTTCAGCTTCGACCGCGACACCGGCGACCTATTTATCGGTGACGTGGGACAGTGGGATTATGAAGAAGTTGATTTCGCGCCAGCGGGTGTGGGCGGGCAGAATTACGGCTGGAGCGCGTATCAGGGGATGCACGAGTACATCAAGCAAACCAAGCCGGTTGACGAGACCATGCTTACCTTGCCCATTCTAGAATATCCACATATGCTGGGATGTTCGATTACGGGCGGTTATATCTACCGTGGGGCGGCGCTGCCGGAGATGAACGGCGTTTATCTGTACGGCGATTATTGCAATGGGCGCATGTGGGCGGCAGTGGAAGGCGCAGCGGGGTGGCAGGGCGCTGTGTGGAAAGAAACCGGATTCACGATTACCTCGTTTGGTGAGGATGAGTCCGGCGAGTTGTATGTGACGGATTATAAGGGCGGCATCTACAAGCTGGTGGCTACCGGTTCTTAGCTATGCATGTCACGCGGGGGCAGTTTGGCGATGTCGAACCAAAAACTTTCGACACTGCGCACTACCTCCATAAATTCGTCCATGTCGGCGGGTTTGGTGATAAACGAGTTGGCATGACGTTCATAACTGGAAAGGATGTCGTCGCTGCTGCTGGAGGTTGTGAGTACCAGCACCGGAATGAGCTTGAAATCAGGATCACTCTTGACTTCTTCCAGCAGTTCACGCCCATCTTTGCGCGGCAGGTTGAGGTCGAGCAGCATGATGTCCGGTCGCAGGGCATTGGCATAGCGCCCTTCACGGCGGAGGAAAGCCATTGCCTCGACACCATCCGTTACCATGCTGACATTCGTTTTGAGTTTGCTTTCTTTGAGTGCTTCTAAGATTAAACGGGCATCCCCCGGATTGTCCTCGACGAGCAGGATGTGAACGTCGTTCATGGTAACCACCTTGTTGGTTGTCGTGAGTTTAAGATAACGTAATGTCGGTAGATTATCACAATCATACGTCTTTCGTATGAGTTAATACGCCTAGTCGTAAAGTCTACAAGGCTGATACAAGATCGCCCAGATGTACTATATCGCCTGATATAATGAATTTAGAGGTTAACGATTTGTTTTAGGGCAAGTCTACAGATCAAACAAGGCAAAAAAGCGGTAAAAGCAGGTTAAATGACGCCCACTACACCACGCAGCGCATCCCATAACCGACCGACTTTTACACCAATCGTGCTGTGCCTCGCTTCACTCCTGCTGCTGCTGGTTGCTGTTTATTTATTTCGTGCCAGTAATAACGATCTCGCGCTTTTGCCGTATGCGGGGTTGTCGGTCGCTGTAGCAATCGGTTTGGTCGGTTTATTGGCGCGATACCAGCCATTACCGAATGCCGTTCGCTGGCCTATCCAGCCGGATAATACGGCTATTAGCACGCATCGCTCACGTTACGGCAGTGGTGTGCTGGTCGGCGTGGGTGTGCTATTTGAGCTGGTTGTTATCGAAATCAACGGTTCATTTCTTCAACTTGAACTGCTCAAACAGGTTCACTATCTGATCCAGCTTGGTTTGTTGCTGGGGGGTGTCGCGCTGATCGTCGCCGGACTCAGTCAGTGGGATTGGCGTTGGCCGGAAATAGCGCGCCGTGATGGTATTTTGCTGGGCGGTATACTCCTGCTGGCTTTGGTGCTGCGGCTGGTGATGATCGACACTACTATCCACCGCTTTGTCGATGAGATCAATTTTATTGATGCGATTGTTCGGCTTCGGGACGAGCCAAGCGTGGCTATTCTGCGCCCGTTTAGTGATGTGACGGCGTTCACATGGCTTTATCCCATCGGGCAGCATATGACGAGCAGCCTATTGGGGACGAACCTCGTTGGGCTGCGGGCGGCCAGCGCGATTTTGGGAACACTGACGGTTGCATCCCTGTATTTTTTGGCAAAGTCCCTGCTGCACGACCGGAAACTCGCCTTATTAGCGGCATTACTGCTGGCGACTTTTCCACCGCATCTGCACTTTAGCCGGATCGGGCTTAACAATATTGCTGACCCCTTCTTCGGCCTTACGGCGCTGGCCTTTTTGATACGCGGGTTGCAATCCAACCGGCGGTCAGATTATGTGGTGGCAGGGGCGATGTTAGGGCTGACGCAGTATTTTTATGAAGGCGGACGGTTGGTGTTTCCGGGTTTGGTCATCCTCGCCGGAATGCTTTACTGCCTGACATTGACAGATAAACGAGCGCACTTAAAGGGTTTGGTCTGGATGCTGCTGGTGGCTTTGGTCGTGGCAGCACCGGTTTATACGACGCTGGCTGCTCATGAGGCAGTGATTCTGCCACGGTTGTACAACGAATCGATTGAGCCGCGCTGGTATTTTAGTTTGCTGACGTATGCAGACGGTCAAGGGGCGTGGCTGAAAGAACGGTTTCTGAATCCTTTGCTGCTATATTTTGCGCGTCCTGATGCGAATTGGTTTTACGGCGGGCATGAAGCGCTGATTTTGCCAGCGATTGCCCCATTTTTTCTGCTGGGGATAGGCTGCCTGTTCTGGCGGCCACGGTCGCCCACGAGCCTGTTACTGCTGCCGTGGCTGCTGCTGACGGTACTGGGTAATAGTTTTCTGCGCGAGAGTGCGTCATCACCTCGGTATGTGGTTATTTTTCCGGCACTCATGTTGGTGACGGCTGTAGGCTTGTGGTACACACTTAGATTTCTAACTCAAGCACTCACGGTTAAGATGAAGCCGGCTGTGGTTAGCGGACTCATTGTCACCCTGATTGCTGTGGGGCAGGTCGTCTATTATTTCCACGACCACCTGCCCGTGTTTACCGAGCAGATGCGGCAGCCAGAAGCATGGGAGGACGCGCTGTTCCGGCTCGAAGGGCTGCCAGCGGGGACACAAGTGCATTTCATCATGGATGAGCCGGTGCGTTATTTCAATGTCAATGCGTTCGTCCGTTACTGGCAGTTCGATGTGCAGGTTGACGCGCAAGCGGTGGATGAAGTCAGTGATGGGTATTTGCAATCGCTCGACCCGACTGTGCAGCATATGTTCTTTGTCAATGAAGCCAAGCACGATATATTGACGCTGATCCGCAGGTATTTTGTGCTTTCATCACCCGAATACAGCGCTTATGATTTGCCACTTCATACGCAGCTTATGTTGTATCGCGCGTCGCCGATACCGAAATAGCAGCATAGGTAGGCTTTCGTAATTGACTTTGATGAATCTGACTACATGATTTGCGAGTCCTATTTTGGTTCACGGTTGGTCGCTATGCGGTTGTCAGCCATGCACTGATTTTGGCGGCGTAAGCATCTGGCGCTTCCAGCGGCAGCCAATGGCTGTAGTCGGCAAAGTGGTGAACTTGCTGCGCCCCGAATTGATCGGCGAAGGCTTTGTCGGCAAACGGGTCACGGTCGCCCCACAGCACCATTGACGGTTTCTCGCTCATCAGCGCTTTGGCCTTTTCATCCCAACCGACAAAATCAGTTTGCGGATTGCGCTCGCGGTACATGCGCAGGATGGTTTTGCGGACTTTGGGCGAACCGAAGCCGACAGGGTAGCTTTCGTCCACATACGATGCGGGTAGGGCAGGGGCGAACTGCTTCATCGACTGCTTGAGCATAGATTTTGGCGTGGCGATGAGTAACTCGCCTAGCAGCGGCACGCGGTAAAGTTTGGCGAACCCGTGCCAGCTATAGTCGCGGTGGAAGGTGGTGTTACCGACGACGATGCCCCGTACCCGTTCGGGATATTTGACAAGAAACGCCTGTGAATAATGGCTGCCAAAATCGGCGCTTACGAGATACACCGGTTCATGAATATCGAGCTGGTTCAGCAGGTCATTGATGAAATCGGCAAAGTTATCGAGCGTCAGCTTGTAGCCAGCGGGTAGGGTTGAACGCCCGAACCCCGGTAGATCGGGCGCGATGCAGCGTACTTTGTCCTTCAGGCGGTCGATAAGCGGCTGCCACATCGCGCTGGTATCCGGCGAGCCGTGCAGCATCAGCATCGGTACGCCGTGACCTTCTTCATGCATGTATATGTTCATCCCTTGAATGTTTATCTCTTGATTCATGCTGTTCATCTCGCTTATAATTTATGAATGTGAATTCACATTCATATTTTAGATATACCGACATTCTATGCTAGAATAAAGGCTTGTCAAGAGATTCCACCACTTTCTATGCCAAAAGTCGTAGCTCGCACCCAACCTAAACAGAATCGTGGTCGCCAACGGGTAGAGGCTATTCTGAATGCCGCTTCTGAGGTGTTTGCGGACGTTGGTTATGATGCCGCAACCATCATCGAAATCGCCGCGCGGTCAAATACGTCGGTCGGTTCGCTTTATCAATTTTTCTCGAATAAAGAAGCGATTCTTCACGCGATTGTCGAACGTTATGTGGCGGCAGCGACCGTCACTTTTGCCAATATGGAAGTCGAGTCCTTCCCTGAGATGACACTGGAGCAGAGCATCCGCGCGATCATCCGACCGCTGAAAGAATTTATTCGCGACAACCAAGACTTCAAGGCGATCTTCGCCAGTTCGCACGGGCCGGACTTCCTCGAACAGACCATTCGCGCGATGGATGAGGCAATGCTGGCGCGGACTGATGCGGCGCTGGCGGAAGCGCGACCGCACATCAGCCCTGCCGACCGGCGCAAGGCCAGCCTCGTGTGCATGGTCATTATGAAGGCGATGCTAGGGATGACCACGACCAACAGCGAACTGAGTTTTGATGAAATCTTTGAGGAGATGGAAGCGGTATACATCCGCTATCTCACACCACTGATGGGGTAGGAGAGGGGAAGTGCATATCACCGGCGGAGGTATGCACTTCATGAAAGCTGGTTATGGCTTTGTGCGGGTTTTAGACCCAACCGCGCATCTGCACCGCTTCGGCTACGCGCGATACGGCTACACAGTATGCCCCTAAGCGATTGTGAACCTGCAAATCTTGTGCGCGTTCGTGTACCGCATGGAACGCGTTGGTGATCTTCTCATTCAGGCGTTCATGTACGGTCTTTTCTGACCAATAACGCCCGTAAGCATTCTGCACCATCTCGAAATATGAAACTGTTACCCCGCCCGCATTACACAAGAAGTCTGGAATGACATATACGCCATTTTCATAGAGGACTTTATCGGCTTCCGGTGTGGTTGGCCC
Organism: Bacteroidota bacterium; assembly: GCA_027492915.1. Taxonomy (GTDB): domain Bacteria; phylum Chloroflexota; class Anaerolineae; order Aggregatilineales; family Phototrophicaceae; genus CFX2. Next base: position 29,784 of record JAPUDW010000142.1, read on the forward strand.
ATTCGCGAGTTCAGCGACAATTTTAGCTTTAATGCGGTGGGCGTTTTCGGCAGTGATGACGTTTTCCAAAGCCGAGGGAACGAGAATATCTACATTGAGTTCAAGCAGATCAGCGTTTGAAATGGGCTGTGCCTTTGGATAGCCAACGATGGTGCCATGCTGCTTTTTGTAGGCAATGACATCGGCGGCATTTAAGCCATCTGGATTATAGATGCCACCCTGCGAGTCGGAGACTGCGACGGTGACTGTGCCAATCAACTGCGGCCCTAACTGGGCGGCGAATTGTCCGGCATTACCGAAGCCTTGAATCGCCATTGTCGCCCCATGCGTGTCGAAATTGAGCACCTTGGCTGCCTCGCGCACACAGTACAGCCCACCCCGCGCGGTTGCATCTTCGCGTCCTTTGGAGCCACCTAAGGCCAATGGTTTACCGGTGATAACCCCAAATTGGTTTTGGCCTTTGAGTACGGAATATTCGTCGGCCATCCACGCCATAATTTGTGGGGTGGTGTAAACATCGGGTGCGGGGATGTCCATTTCGGGGCCGATGATGCGCCCTACCTGACGGATATAGGCGCGGCTGAGGCGTTCAAGTTCGGTAGTGGATAACTCTTTGGGGTTGCAGATGACACCGCCTTTGCCGCCGCCCAACGGAATATCGACCACCGCGCATTTCCATGTCATCCATGCTGCCAACGCTTTTACGGTGTCGATGGTTTCGTCGGGGTGAAAACGGATGCCACCTTTCGTCGGCCCGCGCGAGTCGTTGTATTGGACACGGAAGCCTTTGAAAACACGGCTTGAACCATTATCCATGCGGATGGATAGGGTGATGTGCAGTTCGCGCACCGGCTCGCGCAAGTATGCGTGGACAGCCGGATCGAGTTCGAGGATAGCAGCGGCTTCATCAAGCTGCGACTGAGCAATATCAAACGGATTTAGATCTTCCTGACTGTAAGTAGGCAGTAAAGTAACCATTATTCTCCTTTGATGCGGGATGTAAGACCCAATTGAAATCGTGTAAATTGAGCCAACTACGATGCACTTGATCGGGGGATATACACCACTGGTCAATCGATTTAATACGCTGTTCGCTCACAGTTGACGATAACGCCAACATTATCTTCACGCATTGTTGATTATCAACAATTTCAACAAAGATAAACTTAGATAATTTGTCAAAATTGACATTGAAACCGGTAAATTAACCATTGTGTACAAAATTATGAAACATAAATTGTTTGATGTTGACAACATGCGCAGCCTCGCAGAGAGTGCCTTACTTGTATCAAGATGGCGCATTTTACGAGTTGGCTCTTCAGGATTCGTGCGTTTGCATTTCACCAACCCTGCATTATCATTAGCGCCAATGTTCAACAACTTCACGCCGCCAATCGCCAACCGATTTGCACCTGACGACTGGCGACTGTAGACTGGCGACCCTGTTATGAAACTCTCCATCGTCATCCCCGCACGCAATGAAGAAGGCAATATTGGCAAAACGCTTCACCTGCTGAGTTCGCATCTGGACGGCGCCGGTGTGTCGAACTTCGAAATTTTGGTGGTGGATGACGGCAGCAAAGACCGCACCAACGAGATTGTGCAAGCCGAAAATGCCCGCGACCCGCGCATCCGTGTCGTCCGCAATACAGGGCGCAACGGCTTCGGGCGGGCGGTCACTGTGGGGCTGAATAACTTCACGGGCGATGCGGTCATTGTGTATATGGCGGATGCTTCCGACGCGCCGGAGGATGTCGTGCGCTACTATCACATCCTGCGCGACGAGGCGGACTGTGCCTTCGGTTCCCGCTTCATGCGCGAGTCCAAAGTGTATGATTACCCGCGCTTCAAGCTGGTGATTAACCGCATCGCCAACTTCGCTATCCGCAGCATGTTCAGCCTGCGCTACAACGATGTGACCAACGCTTTCAAAGGCTACCGTCGCCATGTGATCGAAGGCTGCCGACCGTTCGTGTCGCCACATTTCAACCTGACCATCGAAATACCGCTAAAGGCTATCGTGCGCGGCTACACTTACAAGACGCTGCCGATTACATGGCGCAACCGTGATATTGGCGAGTCGGCGCTGAAGCTCAAGGAGCAGGGCAGCCGCTACCTGTACACGCTGCTGACGGTATGGTTCGAATACCTGCTGGTGAGCCACGACACGCGCCGTACCGACAGCGGTGAGTTCGTCCCGTGGCGGGCGGAGGATGCTGCCGAGCCGGAACCTGCACCTTCGCACGAAAAATAATTGTGTTAAGGGCAGGTAGCAAGCCATAAACGCAGCTTCACCCCATACAATTCAATGATTATTTACAACGTATGACAGGTGACTGAGGTGTGCCTCAGACTTCCTGATTTCAATTTTGTTTGTCAGATTATTTCGTACACGTACATCCTGATAAACTAGTCTGACTGTGAGCGACCGATGGGCTTTTTGAAGATCTTTAATAACCTGTTATCGCGCTCTGGAAGCGCACAACCAGCACCGGATACGCGCATTGATGAAGCAACGGTGAATGCGATCACTGAAACGCTCTACAGCAAAACTATCGCGGTCATGAATGATTTGTCGCAGCTCCAGCAAGGGGATTTTGATTTCGCACGCTTAAAGACTGAGCTGCTTCGGCCTATCGCACACTACCTCGCCGGACAAGCGATTTACACGGCGGCAAACATACCCTTTGTCAAACCCTTATTCGTCTCCGGTGTACCGGGAATCGGCAAAACGACCTTGCTGATGGTGTTGGATGAAGTGCTGTACTCATTGAACAACTCCTGCCGTGATCTGGTCGTCGCAGGGAAGATTAGCGGCTACTTCCCCCATAAGACCGTTTTGAACGTCACACCGTTGCAGTTATTCGGAAAATCTACCGGTATGTTGAGTGTGCGCGACTGGAATAACATCCTACGACACTGGACATTTGATGGAACCACTGTTGATACTAACCCTGATGCGCTGGCGGATCTGACCTCACGTCTGCGGGGTAAAGTTGTTTTTATGGATGAGGCCGAATTAGAAGGCTACGTCTATATGAGTGAATTACTGGCGCGGCATGGCATTCTGGTGATCCTCACCAGCAACCTCGACCAAACCCAAATTCATCTTCCGCCAGATCATGTTCAAGTTGTCGCACTGCAAGGTTCAGATCATCGTCACGGCAACCTTGCTCAGGTGTGTTTACCCGCCCAACCGCATGAATTATTCGACCGATTTGCGGAACATTTCGCCCATCACCAAAAATTGTACGTGGCGAGTGGGTTCGTGGGTGGGATCAACATCACTTATTTAAATTGGGGCAACCTTGAACGACAGCCGTTGCTGAAGGATGATTTTGCCCGTCTGTTTGTGGAGAACAAAACGCAGGCGGTGCTGCTCGATGCGGTTCCATTTTTTGCAAACATTCCTCCTTCGTTCGTTGATCTGAGCTTTTTGGGCTATCTCGCACGGTTTGTTAACTTGGTGGATGCTATTCACGACTCTGGACTGCCGCTGTTGATTCGGGGAACGCACCCGCACAGCTTGAACCCTCAAACGGCTGGAAAGCATTTAGACTCCATCTTGGCGGACTACGATCAACGGGTGGAAGGGCATTATGGGCAGGTCGCACGGATTGAGTGGGCGCGCTGCCTCTCTCGTTTGCAATCGCGCGAGGCAATCAATGCACAGGTTTGGCCTCTGGAAGTGGAACATGCTTAATTTGCTTACCGGCTCATAATTTGTCATAGTGGAGTTTGCACTGCACCGAAACCGCACATCAAATTAAGGAGATAATCCTGATGATTGCCTTCATGCTGCTCGTATTCTTTTTCCTCAACCCTACCCTTGGCATTCTCTTACTGCTGCTCTCGCCAATCCTGAGCTTGTTCGGGGCTTTTTCACCGGCGAGCATTTATTCACAATTTTAAGGGTGCAAGCTGGACGTTGGCATCAGCTCAATAGCCTTGCTGTTTTTGGCATCCTCTTTGGTTTACTGAGTTTATTTACACTGGATGCGTTCGGCTGGATGTAGATTGACAATCTTATAAAATTTGGCTTATTATGGGTCACAAAGGTTCTGATTGAGGTGTGATGATGGACTACAGTGACTTACTGCCAAGCCAATTAGTTGATTTGTTGGCGGATAAAACGCAGCGTAACGCCGTCATTGTAGCGCTGGTGGGTGGCATCACGGCGACCGAACTGCGTACCGTGAAAGTCTCGCCGGAAGCCAAGCAAGCGCTGATCGACGGCCTTAAGCACCGCAACAGCAAAGTGCGCTGGTGGTGCATTCAGTTGATGGATCACCTTGCCGACGAGAGTTACGTGCCGCTGCTCATCGAAGCCTCGTACACCGACCCCACACCGAAGAACCGCCGCCATGCCATCCACGCGACCACCTGCGAAGTGTGCAAACCCAACCGTCAGCGGCTGAACGTTGATGTACGCGCCGAACTCATCGCGATTGCCGCGACTGACACGGATGCTTCGGTACGCGAAATGGCGCTGCAAGAGTTGGCAGAGATCAACGGCGAGAATTAGCTGATGCCCACATTCCACTACACGCCGCCGATTACCGCTGCTTTCCCGACCATCGTTGGTGGGGTTATGATCGGTACGGTGACGAACGCGCCCACGCCCGACGACTTGAAAGCCGCCTATATCGCGGGGCAGCAGGCGGTCATTGCCCGAATCGGCAGCACACCGTTGAGCGACCTTGATTCGCTGGCTGCGTGGCGGAGTGCCTTCCGCCTGTTCAACGTTGACCCGACCAAGTACCGCTCGGCGGCAGAAGCGCTGTTACGCCGCCTCACCAAGCAGGGCGATATTCCGTCGATCAACACATTGGTCGATGTGGGGAATATGGTCAGCATTCGCTACGGTCTGCCGGTCGCCGTGCTGGATGTGCGCGGGTTGGTGGGGGAGGGCATTGCGGTGGGGTTCGCGGCTGGCGATGAAACCTTTTACGGCATCGGTGTGGAAGAAGGTGAACACCCCGAAAAGGGCGAGGTGATCTTTGCTGATGAAGGCGGCAACATTTACGCACGCCGCTGGTGCTGGCGGCAGTCGAAGGGCAGCGCCGCCCAGCCGGATACCACGCGCGTGATCGTCACCGTTGAGGGGCATCACGGCAGCGCACAGGCCGATGTGACTGCCGCGCTCAACGATTTGCAGCAGCTATTGACGCAGTACGCGGGGTTCAGCGGGTCGGCGGGTATTGTGTCGGCGCGGGAGCCGAGGTTTGCAGGGTAAAAATTAGTCTGAGGCTGTAGGTATACCCCAAATAATAAGTTGTCCGGCAGGAACATGAATATTTGTATCACCAGTTGCCAATAAGCGATAATCTGGCGAAAATGCAACAGCATTCACCCATCCATCTGATATTTCAGACCGGATAGCTTCTTTGGGTGTAAGATCAGTGTTTTGAAGAAATTGTTCTAAACTATAAAAGTATAATGTTCCGTAGGCATTGTTTAGGTTAGGTGCATCGTAGTTTGTCCCACCAATGACGATCAGTCGCCCATCGCGACTGAATATGGGAGAATTATTTGAACCCGAAATCCCAACGAAGCCTATTTTTACTCCAGTTTTGCTATCAATAATTTGGATACCTTGTCTGCCCTCTCTGCCCGGCATAGCTACGCTAAAAGCAATCATTGATCCATCAGGGCTATAATTCAGACCCCATGCTTGATAGAGGGGGAAGAGTGTTTTATTCCCCGTAGCAATGTCGAGTACTCCTGTTTCTGCTTTTTCGCCTAAATCCAGTGATGAGAAGACTATGTTTTTATTGTCTGGACTAAATGATACACTGAGAATACCACAACCGTACTCATCACAATTTGTATTCTGTTGAAGAGGAATCCGCATGATAAGCGTATTGGTCTCAGTATCTTTTATCGTGATTGCTTGGTCTTCGCTGTCAGCATACAAACTTCCATCAGGACTGATGTAGTCATAACTTTTAGGTTTCGCTCTCAACTTTGTTAAAGTAGCAGCATCATAAATGCTGTCACCCGCAATAAACTGTGTACTTTTTGGAATGAATTTTATCCTACTGTAGCTAGTCCCATCTATCTTTATGAAGTCTGAATCAATGTTATTGGCATCGATGGTATATATCCATATGCCTTCAGGAATGATTACAGCCAAAAACTTCCCGTCATTTGACCATCCTAAAGTATTAACTCCGGTCAGATCAATCGTGATTAGAGGAAGTAGCTTATCAATGTTATCGAGCGTAATTTCTTCTAACGACTCAGGTAATTCTAACCGGCTCTCACGCCCAAATGTAAAAGTGCGTGTTACCAGGCAGATGAATAAAAAGGTCAGAATTTTAAGTTTTAGGTGCATTCAAAATCGCTCTTGCTGATTAGACATATAACTTCTATGGTACATGAAATATCATCTCGAAAGCGTACGTCATGTCACCGCTCAGGTTTGTAAACTCAAACGCTTTTCGATTGACAATTTCGATTATTTGTTCTAATATAGGTTTATCTTTTCGCTCAAATTGGCAAACTGAATGACCGTTTCTTTCTCTCTATTCCTTGGCGTTCTTGGCGATTTGCAATTTTGCTGCACACCCGGCGGATTGCTCCCTCATATCCACTGCGGCAGCACGACATTTGCACAGCGGCGGACACACGGGAGCGTTTCGCGGCAGTCAGCGGCAACAGCCGAGCCAACCGCCTGCCATTTACGACAATTCAGCGGCAACAGCCGAGCCTCCCGTCCGCCATTTCGGCAGATAAATTGCATTTTCCGCCAATTTTGAACGTATACTGCATGTCGAACTAATCTCTGTCTCCCTGCGGTTAATAACAACTTCTTGCCAATTCGCCCCCCCACCTGTTATCTTTACGTCATACTATATGAAGAAAGTAAAACAGTATGGCGAACGCGACTGTAACCCATCCACGTCCTTACGGTCTTGGTGTGCTGCCGAAGCTGGCTTCGAACCCGCCAGAGTTCTTCCTCGAAACCCTGAATAAACGCGGGAGCTTGGTGGAAATTAACCTTTTTGGTTCACGCCTGCTCCTCGTCCATCATCCTGACCACGTTCGTCATGTCATGACCGATCATGCTAAACACTACGGTAAAGGCTCGATGTGGGTCGCCATCCGTAAAATGGTAGGTAATGGCCTACTCGGTAGCGAGGGTGAAATCTGGCTGCGCCAGCGCCGACTGATGCAGCCCGCTTTCCACCGTCAAAAGCTTGGTGGACTCGCCACCAGCATGACTGGAACCATCGCCGAGATGCTGGATAACTGGGGCAAGCTGGCAGGGGAGGGCAAGTCGCTGGATGTCACGCGTGCAATGGCTGACCTCACGATGCAGATTATCGTTCGCACTATGTTTGGTTCCGGTCTTGAACAGAACGAGATGCATGAGATTGGTGAAGCCTTCGGTACCGCCCTCAAACTCATGAACACCCGCATGTGGACATCCTTCCTGCCGATTTCCATCCCGCTGCCCGGTGACCGCACCTTCAAAGAATCCATCGAAAAGGTTGACCGTTTCGTCTATCGCCTGATCGCGGAACGCCGCCACAACCCCAATGCCTCGGATGATCTGCTGTCGATGCTGCTCGACATCCGTGATGAGGAAACGGGTGAAGGCATGACCGACCAGCAGGTGCGTGATGAAGTGTTTACCGTGTTCCTTGCCGGGCACGAAACCACGGCTACGGTGATGGCTTGGGTGTGGTATTTGCTCGAAAAGTATCCTGATGTCGAGCGTAAATTACACGCCGAACTTGATACTGTCCTTGCGGGAAAGTTACCGTCAATGGCAACCCTGCCGCGCCTGAAGTACACCAAAATGATTATCGAAGAAACGATGCGCTATTACCCGCCGTCGTGGATGATCCCGCGCTCGACCGAAATTGATGATGTGATCGACGGACTGCCAGTGAAGAAGGGGACGACTGTTCTCATCAGCCCGTATGTTGTCCACCGTCACCCCGACTTCTGGGAAAATCCAGATCAGTTTGACCCTGAACGCTTTCATCCTGATCGGGTCGTTCCCCGCAGCGCCTATATACCATTTGGCAGTGGCCCGCGCTTGTGCATTGGCAACAGCTTCGCTACTATGGAAATGCAGCTCATTCTGGCGATGACTGCGCAGGCTTTCCGCCTCCGCCTTTTGCCGGGAATTACCATTAAACCGACGACCATGCCAACGCTGCGCCCCAATAAGGCTTTGCAGATGACCCTCGAAACCCGCACCAAGCCCGTTTCCAGCGCCACATGGCAGATCGCCACCGAAACCGGGGAATACGCGGTCGTCCCATCCGAAATAACAACAGGTGAACGTGACTAGACGCATTCTTATTACAGGCGGGGCAGGTTTTATCGGTGGGCATATCGCAGAACTCTTGCTCACCCGTGGCTATCAGGTAATTGCGCTCGACAATTTAACTACTGGCAAGTACGAAAATGTGCCACACGGCGCGGAATTCATACAGGGCGATGTGACCGATTCGGCGCTGCTCGATAGCATTTTCGCCAGCGGTGTTAGCGCGGTTATGCATATCGCAGGGCAGGCTTCGATTAGCCTATCCTTCGCTGAACCCTCGGCAGACTTGAACATCAATACGCTCGGTACGATTCGCGTTTTGCAAGCGTGTTTGAACCACCGGGTTCCGCGCTTGCTGTTCGCCAGCAGTATGACGATTTACGGTGCATCCCCCGTAACCCCCACGCCGGAAACCACAGCGGCTGACCCCATTTCCTACTACGCCATCACCAAGTACGCGGCGGAACGCTATGTCCACGCGACCGCCTTGCGCCCCGACCTCGACTTTAAGTTTAATGTGACTTCCTTCCGTATGTTTAATGTGTACGGCCCGCGCCAGAGCCTGACCAATGCCTATCAAGGGGTGTTCGCTATCTTCGTCGGCAAGGTGTTGCGCGGCGAACCGATCATCATTTACTCGGATGGTAAGCAGGCACGGGATTTCGTTCATGTAACGGATGTCGCCCGTGCGTGGGTGAACGCACTCGACTCGGCAGTGAGCTACGGACAGGTAATCAACCTTGGTACAGGTCAGCCGACCTCCGTCAATGAACTAGCCGACCTCGTACTTGCTGCATTCGGGCATACCCGCGATACCTATCCGGTCGAGTACCGCCGCGCTCAGGCTGGCGATATGCGCGTTTCGGCAGCCGACATCAGCCGTGCATACCAACTGTTGGGTTGGTCGCCGCGTGTGAGCATCAGCGATGGTATGGCGGAGACGATAGAGTGGGCGCGTGGTAGTTAAATTCAATCATCCATAAAAAGGTGAATTTTAGCCTTTAAAATTCGCGTAGTCATTTAGCAAAAGGAAATGAACATGGCAAAGGTTCATGACGTTATTACCCCACAGTTGCAAGCGTTCATTCGCAAGCAGCACATGTTCTTTGTCGCTAGTGCGCCCCTCAGTGCTGACGGTCACGTTAATATGTCACCCAAAGGCTATGATAGCTTTCGTATCCTTTCCGATATGCAAGTTGCCTACATGGATGGAACCGGCAGCGGTAATGAAACATCAGCACATGTGATGGAAAACGGACGCATTACCATTATGTTCTGTGCTTTTGAAGGCGCACCGAATATCCTGCGTCTGTACGGGCAGGGTAGGGTTGTACTCCCAACCCATGCTGAATGGGAAACACTGCACCCGCACTTTGTCGCGATTACCGCCATGCGTCAAATTGTCGTGATTGATGTCCACCGTGTACAAACGTCGTGCGGCTACGGCGTACCATTCATGGATTATGTGGGCGACCGCGATACGATTGTGAAGTGGGCGGAGAATAAAGGTGAGGAAGGCTTGGTGGAATATCGCCGTGAGAAGAACAGCGAAAGTATCGACGCCCTGCCAACGCACATCGGGCAGTGTTTTGCTTCAGAGGAAATTCTTTAGGGATTTGCGACCGGCAAACCCCTAAAAAACGATCCGACTTATTTTTCCTGCACGAATGAACTTTCGTAGGGGTTCTCGGCAGGGCAGCCTGTCCAGATAATGACGTGTACCTTCGCTTCAAAGTCTGGCCCCACGTTCAGTTGGTATTCACCGCTCGTCAGCTTGTACAGCGCAAACTCGTAATAGCTGTCGATCAGGGTGTTTTCTTCGGGGTTAGCGGGCAGCTTCGCCAGCGTCGAAGCCTTCACATAAAGCGCCTTGCGCGGCTTGCCAGTCTTTGGGTCGATACCGACCACTTCAATGTCGCAGGTGCCGTTCTTCAGCTTCTTGGTATACAGCGCATAATCGCCGTAGCAGTTGATGCTGGTGTTGGTCGGGCAAGCGCAGGGCAGGCAAGCATAGGTGACTTGTTGGGGTAGGGCGGTCAGCAGTAGGGTAATGGTCGATACCAGTACGGCTGTGGCTGAAAAGAGTTTCCGTAGCATATTTTCCTCGAAATATTTGTTGCAGGTTGAATACCGAATCATATCCGAATACGCAACTCAACGCTAGATACAGGCTGGATCTTCACCCTACGATTAACCAGCGTTTGATTGGCTTACCCAACACATGGTAAGGTTATGCGTATGTTTGCTAGAATTTGGGAACTCATTAAGGATACCTATGCCGCGCAGAGCAGGATTAGACCCGCAGATTGTGGTACAAGCCGCCGCTGAATTGGTTGACCGCGAAGGTGTAGAAGCCCTGACGCTGGCTGCGCTGGCTGCACACTTCAAAGTCGCTGTCCCGTCTTTGTATAACCATGTGGGCGGGCTGCCGGGGCTGCAACATCAGTTGGCGCTGCTCGGTCGCCGCCAGCTTACACAGGCACTTGGACGCTCGGTGATGGGCAAAGCAGGGGATGACGCGGTGATAGCGATGGCGTCCGCCTACCGTACCTACGTCAAAGAACACCCCGGCGTCTATGCCTGTTCGCTGCGCGCCCCTGCGCGGGATGATGCCGAAAGTATCGCAGTAGAGGCCGAAGCGGTAGAAATCACGTTTAAGGCTTTGGCCTATTATGATTTACATGATGACATGGCACTGCACATGGTACGGGTTTTCCGCAGCATGGTACACGGGTTTACCACATTGGAAGTCGCGGGTGGATTTGGATTACCGCTCAGTTTAGATGAGAGCTTCCGGCTGCTGGTGCAAAGCTACATTCAAGCGCTGGCGGCGCAGGCCAACCGTGCTTAAATAAGGGTTGACGCGTGATCGAGCAACCTAATGTGCCGGACGGTGTCATTATTGACGGCCTCCAACAGCACTACAGCCTTATAGTGAAGCAGCTTGAGTTCTTGCCAATCGGGAACGATGCGTCGGCGTGGGTCTATAAAGTCTCGACTACCGATGGCGCTGCTTACTTCTTGAAACTCAAGCGAGGTAAGGTATCCGCCGTAACTCTATCGGTCACACGCTATTTGTATGACAGCGGTCTAAAACAGGTTGTTGCGCCACTACCAACCTGTACCCAATCTCTATATGCACTTCTCGAAGATTATGCGTTTATTCTCTACCCGTATATCGGTGATGAGAACGGGATGGATAAAGGGCTGTCGCCTGAACAGTGGGGCGAATATGGTCGTATCCTCAAGCGCTTGCACACGTTCGAATTGACCGCTGAACTTGCCCCGTATTTACCCTACGAAACTTTCGTCGTTAACCCCAAATGGATAGCCATTATCCAAGCACTGCAAGCGGCAATTGAGGATACTACTTATCAACACCCTGCCGAAAAAGAACTCGCTGTTTTCTGGCAAGCACAGCAAGAAACGATCAGCCGAGTTTGTAACCGGACGCTGGAACTCGGTAAGCTGCTTCAATCAAATACACTACCGTTCGTCGTGTGTCACGGCGATATTCACACTGCCAATATCCTGCTAGACGCAGCGGGTAAACTATTTGTTGTTGATTGGGATCAGACAATTATCGCGCCCAAAGAACGCGACTTGATGTTTGTGGTTGAGGATAGCATCTCGCCCGAAAATCAGCAGGCATTTTTCGCGGGTTACGGGCAGGTCGAAATCGACTGGCTGGCGCTGGCCTATTATCGCTATGAGTGGGTCGTGCAGGAGTTCGCCGATTATGGCGAGCGTGTATTCCTCATGCCTGATATGGGCGAAATCGCGAAGGCCGATGCTGTGCGCGGTTTCAAGCAGCTTTTCCTCGAAGGCGATGTGATCGACGTTGCTTACGCTTGTGAAGCCTATTTGAAGTAAGCCAATTAGACGATATATGGTGCGACCGTCACCGCGATAATTCCCCAGATGATGCCCAAAGTCGCCCCCGCCATCACATCACGCGGGTAATGGACACCTAAATAGACGCGGGTGACACCGACCGTTGCCGCAATCGCGTACAGCACCAGTGCCGCGCCCCACGGTAGGAAGAAGTAGCTGGTGAACAGGGTTGCCATGAAGAAGGTTTGGGTAGTATGCCCGCTAGGGAACGATAAACCGGCTTCTTTCCAGCCCACCACCCGCGTTTCGAGCATCAGGTTGAAGGGACGGGCGCGGTCAGCAAATGCCTTGATGATGGTTACCACCAGCAGCAGTGTGATTGCCCCAAGCGTCAGCCCAACCGCAAAACGCCGGTAGCCGATCAGGTAGAAGAAGATGACAAGTAGGGTAATAAAGGCTGTGCTGCCGAACTGAGTGAGCAGCCACATGACCCAATCCACCCATTTCGCTCGATAACTGCGCCCGTTGAGTGCTTTAAATAGCAGCACGTCTAAACGCTGACCAACTGACCACAACAATGACATCATAATCAGGCCAAATACCAAAAGCAGCGCTAACAACTGGCGGTTGGCGATGATACTGCTCACCAACAACCGGCGCGAAACATCCGGCAGCCACCACAAGAAGATGCCTAACGCGGCGAGTAGGGTAACTGCACTGGTGGCACGCCTGAAGGCGAGACGATCCCACAAGCGGCGGGCTTTGGGGTTCTGTTCGAGCTGTTGTTCGGCTTGGGCATTCGCCCCGGTTGTTGGGATCACGTTATTGCTTCCCTGTTTGGTTAAGATACAGCAGGCTGTGGTGCGGCTTTGGGCTTAATCACCCGCAGCGCTTTCGGCTCCAACCGAACTTCTACGGGCGTATGACCAATGGCGTCACCGTCGGCCTGCACTAACTGCGAGTGCTTCACGGCTTCGATGCGAATGCTTTCTTTCGCGTCCAGATGTATAAAACGGTTGGTTTGATGTTCTGGTCGGCGGATTAAATCCCACGCCAGTTGTAAGTAGTCACGCCATGTTCGGGCTTTCACCATGTAAAGTTCAAGTTTGCCGTCGGTGATGGTTTCCAGCGAGCCGAACAACTGAGGGAAGGTTTCGAGCAATGTACTGTTTGATACCATAATTTCAACGGCGTTCACCCGCTTAATTTGGTTATCAATCGTGAGTTGGTAATTCCGCATGTGGAACAGTCTTGACTGCTTGAACATCGTCCAGATATACGCCAGCCGCCCAAAGCGCTTCTTTTGCTCCGACAGTGTGTCGTTCATCATGTGCGGCGTTATGCCTACGCTAACGTTCGAGAAGTAATAGCAGTCGTTCACCTTGAGCGCGTCCATTTCGAACACTTCATGCTCGCCGGAAAGCACGCCTAACGCGCTTTCTAGTTGCAGCGGAATGTTAAGGATACGCGCAAGGTCGTTTCCGGTACCGAGGGGCAGAATGCCGAGCGGCACATCCTTGTGAATCAGGCCGTTCGCTACGCCGATCAGTGTTCCATCGCCACCTGCCGAAACAACCATCGTCGCGCCGTCCTCACAGGCTTTGCGGCTGATGGCGGCAATATCTTCTTTTCCCGTCGTTTCATACACCTCGCATTCCCATTCCGGCTCGTCGAAGTGCTGTTTAAGTGCGGAACGTACCTCATCGGCCTGAGCAGCGTTACCGGCAGTCGGATTGAAGATCACAAACACTTTTTGGCTGTTGGTCGGCATATGGATTCTCTTGTCAGTATTACAGTAAATGGTGTTTCATAACTAGCGTAATGGATTGTATTCGCATTCCACAGCACAGGTTGGCGGGTCTTGGAATAGGATGGGTGGACAAAATTTGATGTGAAAGCGAAACGCACCTTTGCAGCGCTCCGCATCCCCGCTAAACTCCTGCCCATGAGACAAACTTCATCACACACCCATCATCTTGTCGCGCTGGTGGCTTTCTTCGGGCTGGCTTTGCTGGCGCTGTATTGGCCGCTGTTCAATATGGCGACCCACCTCACCGGCGATATTCCCACCGATTACTTTCACTTTCACTGGAACTTCTGGTGGGTGCGGCACGCGCTGGCGACCGGACACACCATCTACGAAACCAACTACGTGTTGTACCCCTATACGTCGAGTTTGGTGTATCACACGCTGACAGTATTCTGGTATCCGCTGTGGGCACTGCTCGAACCGTTCTTCGGCACGGTTCCCGCCATGAGTACGGTGTTTGTTGCTAATTACCTGCTGTGCGGCTACAGCGTTTACCTGCTGCTGCGGCATGAAGGGGTTTCGGCAGGGTTAGCGCTGGTGGGTGGGGCGCTGCTTGAACTTTCACCAATCATGACCAACAGCGTCTATTGGACGAATATCAACCTGATGGGCTGGTTCTGGCTGCCGCTGCTGCTGCTGACATGGGGCAAACTTACGCGGCAGGTGTGGGCGGCTAACGGGCGAAAGGCGGCATTGTACGCACTGCTCCTCGGCCTGACTTTTTGGGCGATGCTGCTGGATGACCTGCAATACCCGATCTTCGCGGCGTTCCTGCTCGTCCCCTACGGCTTGCTGACGTTGTGGCAGTCGCCCTCGTGGTCGGCGCGGATACGCGTTGTGGCCTACGGTTTGCTCTCGATTGCGATTGCGCTGGTGCTGCTGTGGTTCATCGGGCCGCTGCGCTACCTGCTGAGTTACGACTCGACGGGTCTTTCGCCCACGCCGATGGAACGCGCCGTTCATATCCCGTTCCCACTAGGTTTTATCAGCCATTTGCCGAAAGATGTATCGGTGGGTGCGGTGCTGCTGCCGCTCGTCCTGCTGGCCTTACTAGCGGGTTGGTGGTGGCGGGGTAGGGGAATGCGACCGATGCGCTGGTTCTGGTTGGCGCTGATGATACTGCCGCTGCTGCTGGCGGCGGGCGCGAGTATCACCATCGGCGAGACCCAAATCCCGATGCCGTATGTGGTGCTGCATAGCCTGTTTGGTGGCATGTTCCGCTATCCCGAACGTTTCGTACCGGTATTCACAATTCCCGCGCTGCTTTTTATTGGTATGACGCTAACGCCGTTGTTGAAACCGCGCCGTTTCATACGCGTGGCGGTGCCTGTCGTGCTGCTGGTGCTGGTCGCCGCCGACTCGTGGCTCTATGCGCCGGATGCCATCCAGCCGATTCCTTATCGCTACAGCTTTTACGACAAGATGGGGCGCGAACCCTACGACTATGTGGTGATTGAGTCGCCGTCCGGTGGCAGCAGCGGCGAAGGCTTGGTGGGCGAACAGCGTTTCGCGGCGCTGCAATGGTACGGCACCATCCACGGCAAGCGTATGGTGAATGGGCATATCTCGCGGGTGAACGCCCAGCACTTCTGGTTCATGCGGACGGATGACCCGCTGCTGGCGTGGCTGGGTCAGCGCCGCTTCCTCGAACCGGATTTGGTGGAGCCAGAACTGCGAGAGATTATCAACGAATGGCCGGTTGGTTATATTGTCATTCATCAGGATATGATCGGACGTTCCGGCCCCACCACGCAAGAAATTATTGGCTACCTGAACAGCAGTCCCGGCCTCGTGTGTCCGGTGTGGGTGGAGCATGAGGCTGTGGTTTACCGCACGACATGGCATCCCGAAGGCTGCCCGCCGCGAACACTGCCAGAAACTGACATGGGTATTTACCGCATCGACCTCGGTACAGAAGGCGACGAACGCTTCATCGGCTGGGGCTGGCATTATCCCGAAGTGGTTGGCGGCTCGACCACATGGCGCTGGACAGGGGAATACCCGCAAACACAGCTCTATGTGGATTTACCGGCTGGTGCTTACACCGTAAGTTTAGCCACGCAAGCGTTTTACGAGCCGCGCATCCTCACGCTGTCTGCGAATGGTGTACCTTTGGGCGAGCCTGTAACTGTCCTGCCAGATACCTTGCAAACGCTGACCTTCACCCTACCGGCTGATGTGGTTGGCGATGGCAAGCACATTATGCTCACACTCGATTATGACGGAGTTATTGTGCCGAAAGAAGAAGGGCAGGGCGGTGATGAACGCAAGTTAGCAGTGGCGGTCGATTGGGTGGAGTTTGAGCCGGTTGGGGATTAGCCGCTGTTAGCTGGAAAAGACGCCAGCGCCTTTTTCGTAACGTGTCTGCTCGCCATCGACCAGCACGCGCGGCATGGACGGCCAGCTTGCGAAGGTGAATATCGCGCGGAGGGGTAGGGCAACCGTGCGGATAGCATTCGGCAGCGTAACACCGGCTTCGGCGTAGTATTTGTCAAGGGCACTGGTCTTTTGTTCCGGCTGCGTGCGGAAGGCCGCGAGATGCTGGTCAACCGTTACCAGTGGCGCGTGAGCCGCGAACCGCCGCCACAGGTCGAAGTCCATTGCGTAATGCAGGCCTGGATTGATGCCGCTGACTTTATTCCACAATGACCGCCGCCAGAATGTGCCTTCCTGCCGGATGAACCCTAAACCGCGCCCGTGGTACCACCCGCGCCGTATAAGGCTTCGACTGTGTCCGGTTTTCATCCGTCCGAGGCGCAGTTTACCCACAACGTCCATATTGGCAGGCTGTCCAGTTAACCATTCAATTGATGAATAATCCGCGAAGATGCCTCCCACCCGTCGCAGTGCTCCCGGCAGCAGCACATCGTCACTATTCAACCACGTCATAATCTCATTGTTGGGTTCGATTTCAGGCGCGGGTGCAATTGCAAACCCCTTGTTTATTGCATCCGACTGCCCGCCATCTCGCGTACTGATCCAGTAGGTGAGCTTATCAGCATAGTGCTGGATAATTTCAACGCTGCCATCAGTCGAGCCGCCATCCATGATGATAAAGCGTAGGGCAGGGTAATCTTGATCTAACACCGAACGGATTGTGGCCTCTAAATAGGCTGCTTGATTATAGGAGGGGGTGACTAAGGTGATGGTTGGGTAGGTCATAGCGGCTATTGTAAACGCGATTCTGAATAAGTTGTAAGCTCGAAGTTCCAAAACCTGAATTGTTGGTTATTAACAATATGATTAATATTAATTATAGTAAACAAATATAAAATGCTTTGTAATGAGAGGGCAACTTGTCGCGGATTACTGTTATTGATGATGACCCTGATGTATTAGACACTGTTATTCGCGTTTTGCAGGGAGAGGGCTATCAAGTGAGTAGCGCTGTGAATGGCAGTCAAGGTATCCGCACCGTGCGAAATGAGATGCCAGATTTGATTTTGTGCGACATCAACATGCCCGTTCTGGACGGTTATGGCGTATTTCAGGGCGTCAAAAGTGACCTCAAAACCAACGCGATACCATTCGTGTTTTTAACGGCGCATAGCTCCCGTGCTGACCAGCGCAAAGGTATGGAACTTGGCGCGGATGATTATCTTGTTAAACCTTTTTCCCACAAAGAGTTGCTGTCCTGCGTGCGTACCCAGATTACCAAGCATCATTCAATCGCGGATCGTTACGAGACCACGTTACGTCTAGTTCGCAAGAATATCATGTACGCCCTTCCGCACGAGCTGCGAACACCGTTGTCGCAAATCATCGGGTATGCTGGCCTGTTGGAAATGCAAACCGCTCCGGTCAATATCGACGTGATTCACCAATACGGCGCGAGTATCAACCGTGCCGGTCAACGATTGCAACACCTGATCGAGAATTATCTAGTGTACGCCCAGTTGGAAATTATCGCTTCTTCCCCCGAAGAATTAGCGAAGCTGCGTAATCATATCGTCCGCAATATCAAGCCGGTGATCGAATCCGCCATTGACGAATGTGCCACTAAGCATAATCGTGCCATTGATGTACAAACGGAGATTGAACCCCTCTCGCTGCAAATATCTGAAAACGACTTGAAGAAAATTATCGGCGAATTGGTGGATAATGCACTCAAATTCTCCGCGCCGAATGCATCCATCCGTGTCCAAACTCAAAAAGCTGATGATCACATTCAGATCGTTATCCGCGACGAAGGCCGTGGTATGAGTGCCGATCAGGTGATCTTACTGGGCGCGTATATGCAGTTTGACCGTTCTTTTTACGAGCAGCAGGGCATCGGGCTGGGCTTTATGATCGCCAAACGGCTTGTCGAACTGCATGGTGGCAAAATCGCCATCGAAAGTAATCTCGACAATGGCACACGTATCTTAATCACATTCCCGACTTAACCGGTTATTGGATAGTTAGCCACAAAAATTCATACGCGCCGAGTGTCAGCGTTTCGCCGACTTTAACAGAGCGCTGGCTGACCAGATCAAGTGCGCTTGTTACCAGTGTTGGTAGCTGAGCGCGCAGGCCATTAGCCGAAACGCTTTGCGGGTGTTCGGAAAAGTTTGCCAGCACTAAAATCTGCTGATGCCGTAAGTAGCTCAGAACGTGCCCATTCCCTGCGTCAAAGAAAGTGGTTTGTCCGCCCGCTAATTCCGGCGCAGCCTTACGTGCCGCGATGATTTGCTTCAACCCCTTAAACACGCGGCCTTCGGTGGTTTGCTCATTCGCGCGGTTTTCCGCCCGCTCCCAGTCAAATTGGGTGCGATGTACCCACCGGCTGTCCTCGGCCTTAGCGTGGTCGTGCTGATAGGTGTAGTCATTGATTGTGGCGATTTCATCACCGAGGTAAATGAGTGGTATGCCGCCCACGCTCATGGCGATGCTATAAATCAACAGAATTCGCTTGATAGCATTATCAACATACAGCGAGTCCTTGATCGCCAGTGCTTGCTCCAACCCCGCCAACGAAGCCGCCGTGCCGGAAATCCGCATATCCTGTGTGATGGGGTTCAAGTTGAATGGCAGCCCCTTTGCGAACGAGCCGGGGAAGCGCCCATTGTAGAAGGAATTTAGGAACAGGCGGTGATCGAAGCCGTTGATACCTAATTCTTGAGCATCCTCGTCCGCGAACGTCCAGCCGATGTCATCATGCGACCGCACATAGTTGACCCACGCGCAGCCATTGGGCAGGGTAAACCAGTGTTCCATCGACTTGCGCAGCAGCTTGACTTCACGGGTAGCCAACGCTTCCCATGTCAGTGCCATTAACGTCGGGTTATATGAAATCGGTGCTTCTTCCGGGCTGATGTAAGTTGCCACCGCTGCCGGATGCACAATCGCCTCTGACTTAAAGAGCAGGGCAGGGGCGGCGATGCGACCCAGTGCGTTATAGGCTTGGATAATCCAATGCACTTGCGGCAGGCTCTCGCAGCTTGTCCCCATCTGCTTCCAGATGAATGCCACCGCATCCAAACGCAGGATTTCCACGCCGTTGTTCGCCAGTGTCAGCATTTCGCCCAGCATCGCATTGAAAACCATCGGGTTGCTATAGTTCAAATCCCACTGGAAGTTGTGAAAGGTCGTCCATACCCATTGGTTTGCTTCGGTGCGGAAGTTAAAGTTGCCGCGCCGGTGTTCGGGGAATATCTCACGCAAGTTTTGTTCGTATTGGTCAGGGATTGTGCGGTCGGGGAACATGAAATAATAATTTTGATAGGTTTCATCTCCCACTAGCGCTTGCTTCGCCCAGTCATGCTCATCTGACGTGTGGTTAAAAACGAAGTCCAGCACAAGGCTAATATCGTTTGCGCGGAAATCTGCTGCCAGCGCGGCAAGTTCTTCCATCGTGCCGAGCGCGGGGTTTACGTCGCGATAGCTGCTTACTGCGTAACCACCGTCGCTGTTACCTTCCGGTGCTTTAAACAGCGGCATCAGGTGTAAATAGGTCAAACCCAACTCGCGGAAGTAAGGGATTTTCTCGCGCAGACCTTGCAAGTTATCGGCGAACAAATCGACGTAACAAACCCCGCCTAGCATTTTTTCACTCTGGAACCACAGCGGGTCACTTTCGCGCTGTTGGTCAAGTATGCGTAGGTCGGTAGGTCGGGCAGCGGAGAGGTTGATCAAGTTTTCAAGAATATGTTCGAGGTGATAAAAGAAGTCATATTGACTGCCGTATAAGTTGTAGAGGTGGTTGAATGCTGTTGGGAAGTGCTGGTGAAGCCGCCGTAAAAATAGATCTCGCTCTTCAATAAGTGCTAATTTGGGTTCTAAACGTGGGAGTAAACGTTTCAAAGAAAGATGAGCTTTTTTGATGATGTCGTTGGGCATAGCAGCCACTTTCAAAAGTGATGGCAGATCGCCTCGTTAGGTCATTATGGTAGGCCATATTTTAGCGAAACAAGCAGCGACACGCTAAATGAAGTGGTAGATCAAACATTTTTACAATGCTAGGGAATAGCAGCTTTATCTTTTTGAGTGATTTTGAAAGGCGAATTAATACTAAATTTATGAAAAATTTACGTTCTTGCAAGGTGCTATTAGGCATTTGTATGGTGGATACCGTATAGTTCACGTTAATAGATCAATGAGTTGCGGCTGGTTACCTAAACTTAAATCTATTGGTTGACTGATACAATTTCTCCTGCGATAGCGATAATGACGGAATACGCTCTATAGGAAACTGTAGAGCGTGTTTCGTTTTACCCCCATACCTTACAAATATTTCTTTACTTTCTTGACAATTAAACCCGATCTCTGTAGTATGTGCAGTAAGACTATCACAAAATTGTTATAGTTTGAAATAGGAGTTGGGGAGGTAAGGGATGAGCTGGAAACTGCAAACGCAGACTCAAGAAATTAGTATGGTTGACCGGCTAGTGCATTACGCCCGTACGCATAATTGTAACGCAACCGACGCCGCGCAGGATATGCGCGACATTCTTAAAAAGTCGCCGGCGCTCGATGATATTAATAAAGCTCAAGCTCTGTTGGATGCCGAAAAAGCTGAAGCAGAGCAGAAGAAAATGGGTACACGCGGTGAATTCTACCATTGGCGTGACTAACCCTCATCGCTAACCAGAAATTAAAAGGCGCATTTAATGCGCCTTTTTTAATTGCAGTCGTCAAGGTGAAAGCCGATTAGGTCTGTTTTTCTGCCGTCACGTTGATTTTTCCGGCAAGTTCGGTCAGTTTTTCGTCAGCAGCAACCTCTTCGTTGAGAGTTTCTTGAAGGATCGCTTCAAGGTCGTGGTGGCCTAACACATGGGCGAATGTACGCACAGTACCGTATCCGGCCATCTCGTAATGCTCGACACGCTGTGCTGCACCGATCAGCGCCGCATCCTTCACGTTCGGTTCCATTTCTTCTTCAATTACTTCGCTGCCTTCTTCCACCAGCCCCTTCATCGCAGCACAGGTTTTGCGGGTGGCCTTCTTACCAAGTCCCTCAAATACCTGTTCCAGCCGCTTGATGTGGCCTTCAGTCTCGGAAAGGTGAGACTCGAAAGCCTTCTTCAAATCGGGAGATGTGGCGGCCTTTGCCATCTTCGGAAGCGCTTTAGTTAATTGATGTTCAGCATCATAAAGATCTTTCAGTTCATCAACAAATAGATCTTCAAATGTTTTTACAGCCATTTTGAACTCCTTGATTAGTGGTTCGTCGTACAACCTCACTATACGCGCCTCGAATAACGATCTTATGACCCATTAGTATAATTTTTACATAGGCTGTTTATCGCTGCATTGTCACTTTCAAACCCACCACTTGACCTATGGTTGTCGGTCTAGTTGATCGACTGTAATCCAAAATGTTTTTACTACAATGACAGTAATTATGGGCAGATAGGGTCTGTATTCGGGGAAGGTAACATTATGAACGGGATATTGAGGCATGTGTCATGGCGTGCTGTATTGATCTCCGGCCTCGCCGCTGGCACGTTGTTCTTACTGGTGGATTTTTTACTGGCACCGTCCGTCTTGCAAGTCGATGCCGGTCTCATGCTGCGTTATTTCGCGGCGTTGGTGATGGGCAGCGGTGTGCTAACCCAAGCCGGTAGTGAAATCATACTCGTCGGCATTCTTGTCCATTATGTGTTGTCACTGGCCTTTGCGTTAGTGATCGCAATTGTCGTCCATCGCTGGGGCTTGTTGGTGGGCATCGTTGGCGGGGCAGTCTTGGGTTTAGCCATCTACAGCATCAATTTATATACCCTTACACTCCTTTTTCAATGGTTCTTTGCCATTAACAGCACCGTCATTATTCTCGGTCACATTGTATTCGGTGCGGTCGCGGGTGGTATATACGAAATGTTTGACCACTATGACCAACCGATTATAAATGAAGGGGGCATTTAAATGCGTTTATCAGCGTCTCGCTTAGGTTATTCGTCACAGCGCGGGGGTGGCGGCAGTAGTATGCGCCTGATTATAGGTGTAGTCATTGCCATTATATCCATCATCTCTTATGTCGCCTCGCGTGAATACAATCCGGTTACAGGTGAAAATCAATACCTCAGCATCACTGCTGAACAAGAAATCGCGCTCGGTCAGCAATCTGCGCCAGAAATGGTACAGGAGTTTGGTGGCCTCAGCCCCGACGACCAAGCACAAAGCTTAGTCGATGACATTGGCTACAACATCGTGAATAACTCGGTCGCTCATACAACACCGTGGGAGTTTGAATTCAGCGTGCTGGATGACCCGCAGACCATTAACGCTTTCGCGCTGCCCGGTGGGCCGGTATTCATCACCTCCGGTTTACTTGCACAGTTGTCGACCGAAGATGAAGTTGCCGGTGTGCTTTCGCACGAGATTGTTCACGTCCTCGCTCGCCATAGTGCGCAACAGCTTGCGTCAAGCCAGTTAACGAATGGACTGATTGGCGCGGTCGGTGTGGCTTCCGGTGATGCGAATGCTGCACAGACGGCGGCGGTCATCGGCCAATTAGTGAACATGCGTTATGGGCGTGGCGACGAAATACAGTCGGATACTTTAGGCGTCTGTTTGATGATCGCCTCAGGTTACAATCCCGAAGGCATGATTCGTGTGATGGAAGTGCTAGAAGCGGCGGGTGGTGGCTCTGGTCAGCCGGAATTCTTTAGCACCCACCCGAACCCCGAAAATCGCATTGCCCAAATCCAAGCTGCAATCGAAAACGCGCCAACCCAGTGCGCTTCTTACCAATAAACCATGGCTGTCTTTGAAAACGCGGCGTTTGGAAAGACCGAACGCCGTGTTTTTATTTGTGGTTATCCCCTACACTCGGTCAAAGATGTAGAAGATGTAATCCTGATGGGTGGTTTGAAATCCCATCTCATTGAGCGTTTTTAGTAGTTGAGCGCGATGGTCGGTACCATGCCAATATGCAGGAGTATTTGCCATGTGACGAGTACCTCGTCGCCCCCTTGCAGCGGGTGTTGAAACAACATGTCATCCCGCAAGTTTGCTAGATAACCGCGCATATTCTGCTCGACAGTATCCCAATAGGCACGGATAGCGGTGCGATCCTCAAAGTCATTGGGATTTAGCATACCTGGCATTTCGATGCTGCGCAGACCACTAAACCAGTAATCATCCGCACTCATCATATGCACAACTTGGTTACGAATAGAACCGACTGAATAATTCACAGGCTGCATAAACTGCTCCTGCGAAAGCGTCATGACGAGCCTATCCCATATTTTCCGGTTTTCAGTGAAATGGTATTCGTAGTAATGGCGAAAGGCATTCGCGTCCATAAGTTTATAACTCCTGATTACCGGTAAAATATGGTCGTGCTGTAGCGCTATTTCTAAACCGTTTTTCCCTCTTCCGCCTGCTTTGCCACAAAGAAATTCCACCAGTGGGGTTGGCTACCATCTGCATCTTTGAAGCCATATTCCTGTCCGAGATGCCATGTCGCTAACGCTTGGCCGTTCTTGTCAGCTACTTTAGGATCAGTTGCTAAAGCAACAACCGCTTGCCCGATAAAGTAAGGTGTTTCAGAAGCCTCGAAATATGGTTCTTTGGCGATTGCATCCCGCCAATTGGCCTCGGTAACGCTGAAATAGTCGAGCATTTGCTCCGAACGGAGGAAGCCCGGTGTAAGGGCAAACGCGGTAATCCCTTTTGGCTGGAGTTCGATACTCATTCCTTTTGCCAACCGGATAACCGAGGTTTTCGCCAAATCATACACCAGATTACCACGATATTTATCATTATCCCCATCAGTAATTTCGATCACCAAACCTTTACCGCGCGCCACCATCAACGGCACCGCATAACGACTGGTGATAATATGGGTGAAGATCGCCCGTTCCAGCAGAAGCAAGCCTTTTTCCATCGATAATTCCCAGAACGGCTTGCCCCATTCAGTTAATGTCTCGCCTCCCCAAATATCATTGACAAGAATATCTAGCTGACCGTTTTGTTCGGTGTTAATCCGTTCGATGAGCGCCTTGACTTCCGCTTCCTGGCTGTGGTCAACCTGCACCGCAATACCTTTACCACCTGCTGCCGTCACTTGTTCGGCGGTTTCGTCAATGGTCTCGCTGCGCCCGATGTCCGAACGTTGGTTACGGGTTGTTCGCCCTGTGCAGTAAACGGTTGCTCCGGCACTTCCCAACGCGACAGCGATTGCTCGTCCAGCGCCGCGTGTAGCACCCGCAACCAAGGCAACTTTACCTGCTAATTTTTTTGATTGATCTTCCATTTACAACCCTCCCAATTAATCCATCTGTTTTCAGAATAACCGTATATAGTAGACACGTTATGTCATATATAAAATTGGGGCATAGGCAAATCGGGGAAATAATCAGAGATGGGGTTTTGTGTTCGCCTCTATATTTACTTTCAGGATATTTATTGAACGTGTAATACGCTCGGCTCAATAGGGGAGCATTTTTGAAATATCGGTATGACAACACATGTCATATTTACGGTGTATCTTTAGAGTAGGTAGGTAAAAGAGGTATTACATGCGCGCGGATCGTTTACTATCTATTTTGCTGCTGTTGCAAACCAATACACGCCTTACAGGGCGCGAACTGGCGACGCGCTTGGAGGTTTCCGAACGTACCATTCACCGTGATATGGAAGCGCTGAGTATGGCCGGTGTGCCTGTACTCGCCGAACGCGGGGCAAGAGGCGGGTGGTCATTACTGGAATCTTACCGCACCAATTTAACCGGCTTAAATATATCTGAAATTCAATCACTTTTCGTTGCCGCTCCTTCGCACCTCATGACCGACCTAGGACTCCGCACGGCTTCCGAAGCCGCATTAATCAAGCTGCTGGCCGCGCTTCCGGGTGAGCAATTGCGCCACGATGCAGCATTTATGCGTCAGCGTATTCATATCGATGGGGCAGGCTGGCAGCAGGAACCGGAGCAGGTTGTTTGGCTGCCAACGGTGCAAGAGGCATTGTGGCAGGAACGTAAATTGTTCCTGAGCTACCAGCGTAATGACGAAACCGTTGTTGACCGGTTGGTTGATCCGCTGGGCTTGGTGGCGAAAGGCCGTATCTGGTATCTTGTCGCGGCGGTCGAAGGGCAAACCCGCACTTACCGGATCAGCCGCATACAAGACGCTAGAATCAGTAACGACCGCTCGGAACGACCGCCTGATTTTGACTTAGCCGCCTTCTGGAAAGAATCGATGTCGGACTTCAAGGCCAACTTACCGCGTTATTGCGTCACGTTTTGTGTCGATCCGGTTATCCTCCATGAAATGCGTTATATGGGACATATCGAGCATGTGCATCCGGCAGCGCATGATGGTTGGCAATCGGTCGAAATGCGCTTTGATATCGAGTTACAGGCACGTGCTTTTGCGCTGGGGTTCGGTGGTCAACTCGTCGTCGTTGCGCCGCATGAACTCCGGGAAACGGTTCTGCGTTTGGCAGGGGAGGTCATTCAACAGTATTAATAAACGAGGGGCGGGTAAAAACGCAGAAAATTATACGTTTTAACATAATAGATAATTTAAGTATTTTATTCATCTAATTATGACCTATAATTAAAGAAATTAGGTGGTTTATTTCATGCTGAAATGCTGTTTCCGGTTAACGTGAGGAATTTTCGCATGATGCTTACCAGTATTGCAAAACATCTGCAAAAGATCTGGTCTTCGTTTACACATAGATGTAACCCAAATCAAGAACAGTTAGTCCAACAAGTGTCTTCGCTCCTGCTTGAAAACGCCGCCCTTAAGGCAGCATTAGCCCATGATACTGAAGAACGCAAACGAACCGAAAACGACCTTCGCGCCGTTCAAGAACGCCAAGCTGCCTTGCTCAACGCAATCCCCGACTTGATGATGCGCTTCAAAGAAGATGGCACTTATATCGATATTCACGCGCTTGATCCTGCGATGCTTATTGCGGACCCAAAAGATATGCTGGGGCGCAAACTGACTGATTTTATCCCTCCGGAAGATGCTGCTATCCACATGCAGCATGTTACCGAGGTCATTCAATCGCGCAAGGAAGCTGTGTTTGAATTCGAGCTGCTGCTGAGTGGCGTGGTTTATGATTTTGAATCGCGGATGGTACCCTCTGGTGCGAACGAAGTTTTGACTATTGTTCGTAACATCACCACACAAAAACGAATGCAGAAACGAGATTCCGAATTCTTGCGTGACATGAAAGCCCTGCAAGAAATCTTTTTCACCCTATCTCAAATTAACGATATGGAAGTGCTGTACGCTAGTATGGTTCGATTGATAAAAGAGAATTTGGATATTGATCGGGTAGCGGTCTTTATTATTGACCCAAAGACAGGCATTCTTAATGGAACTTATGGTGTTGGGCCGGACGGTAATATACGCGATGAACATGACTACCGTGAAGTCATTACTGAGCAGCATTGGACACACGATGTTATAAACAGCCCGATACGAACTTATTTGCGGGAAAACATTCCGCTCTATGAAAAAGGTGTTCAAATCGCTGATGGCTGCTGGCACACCGGCTCTGCTTTATGGAACGGGCAAACCGCTGTCGGTTTTTTAGTCACCGACAATCTCCTTTCCCGTAACCCGCCTCGCTCCTACCAAGCCGAAATAGGGTCTATCCTTGGCAATACCTATGGGCATCTGATTCATTTGAAGCAAACACAAGCAACGCTGGCTGAAAGTGAAGAACATCATCGCATTTTATTGAATGCCGTACCGGACTTGGTGTTTCGCCTTGATTATGCCGGAAAGTTTCTAGACTATCATTCTAGCAACCCGAATGATTTAGTCGCGCCGCCTGAATTCTTTTTAGGACGCAATATTGTCGATGTAATGCCCAAAAATTTATCAGGATTAATTGAGGAAAATATTACTAGGCTTATCCAGAGTCAGACAGAAGTGGCGTTCGAGTATGAATTGATTGTCAACGATGTGGGGAACCAGTTTGAAGCTCGTATGTTTCCCTCCGGCGAAAGCGAGATGATGGTTGTCATCCATGATGTGACTGAGCGTAAAAAGCTGGAAGAACAGTCGTTTAAATTGGCAGTCGAAACCGCCCGTAGCAAAATTTTATCCGAGTTTGTTCAGAACGCTTCCCATGAACTACGGACACCGCTTTCAATTATCAGTAACTCGGTTTTCCTAATGAACAAGGTTACGGACGAAAACAAGCGTGCGAATTACGCGAATCGGGTAGAGGCTCAGGTTCAACAACTCATCCGTTTATTAGACATGATTATCGATATGACGAAATTGGATAGTGATGTTCAGTTGGATAAACAGTCAACTCGGCCTAACGATCTTCTTAGACATATGGATACTGAAAGGAAGATCGAACTTAGCCAGAAAAATATAATGCTGACTACACAGCTTGATCTGGCGATTGCGGATATAAATGTCGATCAGCGTTGGTTGCAAGATGCTCTCGGTCATATCATGAACAACGCGGTTCGCTTTGTACCGGATGGCGGCAGTATTTCGCTCGCCACTTATTCACGCGATACTGATGTGGTGATCGAAATTACCGACACAGGCATCGGGATGAGTGAGGACAGCGTGCCCCATATCTTCCAACGTTTCTGGCGGCAGGATAAAGCCCACACAACCCCCGGCTTTGGGTTAGGACTTTCGATAGCTCAAAAAATCGTGGAAAAACATGACGGTTATATTGAGGTCAAAAGTGAGGAGGGTAGGGGAAGCACTTTTCGAGTAGTGCTTCCCGCTGCGATGCCAAATCCTGTAGCCCAATAAGCGGTATCATCACCGCGACTTATAATGCACTTCGCTCAAGCCACGCAGCCGTTCCGCCGCCTGTTCCGCCGTAATATCCCGTTGCGACTCCGCCATCATTTCGTAACCCACCATAAACTTCTTGACGGTCGCCGAACGCAGCAGCGGCGGGTAAAAGTGCGCGTGTAGCTGCCAACCATTGTAATCATCATCGCCAAAGGGTGCGCCGTGCCAGCCCATCGAATACGGGAATGACACTTCAAACAGATTGTCATAGCGCGTCAGCAAACGCTTCAGAATATCGGCTAATCCACCGCGTTCCTGTTCGGTCAGATCAGGCAGTCGCAGGACATGCCGGCGTGGCATCAGCAGGATTTCATAAGGCCACACCGCCCAGAACGGCACGACCGCCAACCAATCATCATTCTGTACTACCGTCCGTTCGCCGCTTGCCAGTTCAGATGCAACATAATCCACTAGCAGTGGTGAGCCGTGCGCCTTAAAATAATCACGTTGGTGAACATCCTCAGTCGCAATCTCGTTGGGTAGCCAATTCCCCGCCCAAATTTGTCCATGTGGGTGCGGGTTGGAGCAGCCCATAATCTCACCCTTGTTCTCGAACACCTGTACCCACGCGTTCTGTTGGCCGAGTTCAGCCGTTTGTGCTGCCCATACATCAACCACATTGCGGATTTCCTCGACGGCCATCTCTGGCAGCGTGACGTTGTGCCGTGGCGAGAAGCAAATGACGCGGCTGGTTCCACGCACCGCCTGCACTTGCAAAAGCGGATTTTGCGCGACAGGGGCATCCGGCGTATCTGGCAGCAGCGCGGCGAAGTCGTTGGTAAACACATAAGTTGATGTGTACTGTGGGTTATGGTCGCCGCTGGCACGGGTATTGCCGGGGCAAAGGTAGCACGTCGGGTCGTATGCCGGTCGGTTGTCCGATGGTGATGGTTCTTGTTTACCTTGCCACGGGCGCTTGTTGCGGTGCGGAGAAACTAAGACCGATTCGCCTGTCAGTGGATTAAGACGGCGGTGTGGGTGGTCGGCAGCATTAAACATTCGCATCAGCTTTCAATCAATGATAATCGTAATGCCCCGATTATATCCCGCCAACTTCATTAGGCGAATAGTGTGGTTCGTTTATCATCTACCATGATCTGCGGCAAAGCCGGTCATTTGGTGTAAGTTGTACCAGAATCTCATAGATGGTGATTACATTCCCTTTGATCTGGTCAACTGTGGTCAGGTACAGTCAACACCCTTGAGCAAAGGTGAATTGACTGAAGACCAGAATGGATAGTACTTTTTTCATAATGGCATATGTCCTTCTGGTTTCCTTGACTACAATTGTCTACTGTAATGAGTAACGGGTAGAGATGCTACAGAAATGCTCCAGTTCGATGCACGAAATAGCTGCTCATCGGCAGATGGATATAATCTGAATGACCACCAAACCTTATGACTTTTTACTGCTCGGTGATTATTTCTTCGACATGATTTACAGTGGCTTGGGTACGATGCCTGTGCTGGGGCGCGAAACCTACAGTCAGGACTTAATTGCGACAGGCGGCGCGATGTATATCACCGCCGTTGCGCTTCGCCGTTTAGGGTCGCAGGTGGCGTGGGCCAGCCACTTCGGGAACGACTACTACAGCGGATATGTCCGTCATCTCGCAGCCGCCGAAATGCTCGATCTGCAATTTTGTAAAGCGCTCGATCAGCCTTATCGCCGTGTCACAACCGCACTGGCACTGCACGGCGAACGGGCATTCGTGACCTATACCGACCCCGATGAGCAGGGGATACAAGCTTATTGGCTCGAAACGATTAAGCGATGCAGTTTCCGTCACTTGCACCTCGGTGGCTTAGTACATCCGAATGACATACAACCGTTGGTCGAAGCTGCGCGTACCAAGGGGGCAACCATTTCGATGGATTGTCAGGACGTTCCTTTGTTGAAGGAAGCCCATATTTGGCACGAATTGGTGAACACGGTCGATATTTTTATGCCCAATGCGCGGGAAGCCATGCTGCTTACGGGCAAGCCGGATATAGAAGGGGCACTTCGGCAGCTTGGTGAGTGGTGTACGGATCGTTTGGTCGTGGTTAAAGATGGCGAACATGGCGCGTGGGCGATGCAGGCGGGAACGGTTTATCAAGTTCCGGCGCTGCCTGTGGCATCTGTGGTAGACACAACCGGGGCAGGGGACTGCTTCAACGCCGGATTTCTACATGCCTACTTTGTAGAACAACAGTCGCTCGAAAATTGTTTGCGCTACGGCAATATTTGTGGGGGGTATTCGGTACAGGGGATGGGCGGCGCGACAAACGCTCCCACCCATTCCCAGTTAACCGAGGCGTTAGCTGTTCACTATGTTTAAGAACGCTTGCCTTCCCACTTATTCCAGTAGGCGACTTCTTGGACAGGTTTACGCCCGCCCATTTGTGCGGGTTTGTGTTCCGGCGCGGCATAGCCAAAGGATATAGCGCAAAAAGCACTGTGTTCTTCAGGGATGTTGAGCAGTGCTTTGACTTGTTCAGGGTAGTAAATAGCCGCGATGCACGACCCTACGCCGACTTCATCGGCTGCTAATTGTAGATAGGACGCCGCTTGTCCGAGGTCAAAACTATTCCATGTGTTGTCTTGAAGCCCCACAAGTAGAACGGCAAAGGCCGCGCCCGCCAGATGACCGGCAAAATTGCCCATTTTGGACATGGACTCTAGCAGAGCGCGGTCAGTTACCACGATAAACTGCCACGGCTGGGTGTTCTTGCTGCTCTGGGAACGGCGACCTGCATCCAATATCGCCAGCATCACCTCGTCTGGTACGGGGCGATCAGAGAATTGGCGTACGGCATGATGATTTTTAATGACTTCAAGAACGGTCATGATATTTCCTTTGTGATCACTTATTTTTGAGGAAGATAACGTCTATTTTAACGTTAAACTGACATCACCAAATTGTTTGATCGTTTTGCTCAACAGGTTGTTGATTTCGTCAACCGTTTGCACACCGCTTTCGGCTAAACGGTCAGCTAATGCGGCTGCGGTTTTAAACACCTTGATATAGAGCCGAGCGTTGGCGCGTAGCAGCGATGTTTCATAGATTTTGAGGTCGGCCTGATGCTTTGACCACACGAATATGCCACAAATCGCGATACCTGTAGCCGGCACAACCAGATCAATACCGACGGAATCCCGAAACTCCTCAACATCCGGCGATTGCGTAACTATCAAATCAATTTCCAAAACGATGTTCCTTATAGACAGCGGACAAGTGCATCATTATAACTTTGGACGCTGACAAATTCACCGGTTCAGGTTTTGACTTGAAAAGACATTAGACTGAAAATAATGTAACTACTTAAATGAGCTAAGTCACCAGTAATGTCGGGGATATTATGAATGCAGCATCTCGTTTGTTTCGCACCCTAATGGTCATTATTCTACTTGCGCTGGTTTCAGCGTCGGTCGGTTCAGGCTTGGTGAGTTGGGTACGGAGTCTTGGGTCAATCGGCGGATTGGTGACAACAGCCCTGACAGTATGTACTGGAGTCTGGACGGTGATCATGCTGGTTGGCATGGTATTTATTGTTCGTGGGGGATTAGGCGAGTATTTTTGGTTGGGCGCTCCAGTGGTCACAGCCTTGGCACTGAGCATCGGCCTGATGGCGCAGTTTGGTGCAGACCCTTTGACGAACGTGGTTTATGCGACCGTAGGCAGCCTCGTTTTATATACTACAGCCGCCAGTGTTCATATGTTTCTTGGCAAGCGGAAATCAAGTAGGCAGGAAATTACATCAGATTGACGGGTCGATATTTTTTTTGAGCATGTTGCATTCAATTTGATAATTCGTGTTAATTCATATTTACAAGACTTATTCAGAAGCTAAAAAAGCAGCACTTAAGCCTTAGAATGTGGGTGGATAAGTACTATCCACCCAGCCTCTATTTTCTATTATTGGGAATGACCTATGCCAGCGGTGCCCAACCATTCGCTGGTTTTTCGACGGTGCCTTTGAGTACACCCTGCAACGTTTCGAATGGAAAGCCGACCGCGTCAGCCAGTTCCGCCAGCAGATCGGCGTGAAGTTCTGATTCGGGCAAGATGCCATCAAGTATGCCATCAACCAATTCAGTTTCCATATCAAGCGTTTGTGCGAAGGTGACTCGGCTCATCTCACGGCTTTGCAAACACCGCTGCAAATATTGTCCCAATGACTTTGGGCCGTTGGTGATACGAGCAGGTCGAGTTTGTTCAGCACGTTCGCGTACTGCTTTTAAGACAGCGATTTTGGTTTTTTCAGTTGCGTTGACCATGCTGCCTGACTCCTATAAGCATGAACCAATGGGATTGAAACGTTAAATGCATTCCTGTTAATCATCCATCCGGTGACGTAAGTTCTTGCGAACACGGCATATCAACTGTGAAATAGACTGAACTTTCAAATCGGGATAGCGCAGTGCCAACTCTTCCGGCTTCTCATCCATGACGAGACGGCGCACCACAATTTCACGGTCACGCGGACTCAACTCTGAAAGGAGCTGCTCCAATTGTGTCATTTGCTGCCGGATGAGAACCTGATTCTCGACATCGTTGATGGCTAACCCCTGCGTTTGAAGAAAATAGTCAAGTGCATTAGGCGATTGGGTTTCTTCGAGCGCATCAAATGAAATGTTTTGTTTATTTTTGCGCCAGTAATTTCGCACATGGTTGAGTGCAATCACACGCAACCAATTGTAAAATTTGCCGTCACCATCACACACAAACTCGTGTATTTTTTCGACAGCAGTGAGCCACGTTTCCTGTAAGACATCGTCACCCAACTCCGGCGGAAGATCTCGCTTGCGAAGTGAGGTGCTAATATCGTAAATCAAGGTCGCGGTATAATTTTCGAAAATGTGCTCCCACATGCGCGAGTCCATACGTTTGAGCTTATCAACAATTTTCTTTTCGCTCATCAGCACGGGGGTGCGGCCAGACATGTCCAACATGGTACTACACTCCGATACTTACTCAACTAAATGTCGCCAGCCAGCGGTTTATTGTCAAACTCGTGTTTTAAAGTACAAAATGGCTGCGACCAAATCTCTGTGTGCAGTATTATAAACCATTATCGTTTACTTTTTTCACACGATATTTATTAGCATACTGGATTTCGGGATTGCCTCTTACCCCCTACAATTGGGGGGATGCAGCGTGTAAATCCTGTTTCTTCCCTCAAATGGGGATAGTACTCTGGTATTGTTATCTGTTTCTGACCATATTATGCTTGACCGATCAAGACCATAAGCGAGGTAGTTATGAGTTTTTGGAGTGATAACCGATTTGTAGTGACGGGCGGCGCAGGCTTTTTGGGGTCGGCGGTGGTACGCACTTTACAGAATAAAGGCGCAGAAAATATCTATGTACCGCGCAGCAAAGATTACGACTTGCGGGAGCACGACGCGACTTTGGCGCTGCTGAACGACCATAAGCCGGATGTGATTATCCATATGGCAGCGGTGGTCGGCGGCATCGGCGCGAACCGTGCGCGGCCTGCCGAGTTCTTTTATGACAACCTGATGATGGGAACCCAGCTTCTGCACGAAGCATGGCGCGTGGGGGTCAAGAAGTTCGTGAGCATCGGCACCGTTTGTGCTTATCCGAAGTTCACACCCATCCCCTTCCATGAGGAATCGCTTTGGGATGGCTATCCAGAAGAAACGAATGCCCCTTACGGCCTCGCGAAGAAGATGCTGCTGGTTCAAGGGCAATCGTACCGTCAGCAGTACGGGTTTGAGTCGGTTTATTTGCTGCCGACCAACTTATACGGGCCGGGAGACAACTTCGACCTTGAGACTTCACACGTCATTCCAGCACTCATTCGTAAGTGCCTTGAGGCGAAAACACGCGGCGATAAGCAGATGATCGCGTGGGGAACCGGCTCACCGACGCGCGAGTTCCTCTACGTGGATGATGCAGCCGATGGTATTACGCTGGCAGCCGAGCGCTACAATAAGGCCGACCCGATTAACCTTGGTTCGGGCATGGAGATCAGCATAAAGGATCTGACGGAATTGATTGCTGAGATGACCGGATTTACGGGCGATATTGTGTGGGATACCAAGCAACCGGACGGTCAGCCTCGGCGCGCATTAGACACCAGCCGCGCCGAAAACGAGTTTGGCTTTAAGGCGACCACGCAGTTCCGCGACGGTATCCGCAATACGGTCGAGTGGTACCTTTCGACTCTGGGCGAGCCAATCGCTTAATATGGCACGGGTGTACGTTGGCATCGTAACCTATAACAGCGCGGCAGATTTACCGGCGTGTTTTGCCGCGTTGAAACAGCAAACCTATGCTGACGTACAGGTGGTCGTGCTGGATAACGCCTCGGCGGACGAGTCGGTTGATTGGATGTGGCAGAACGCGCCGGATATGAAACTCATAATTAACCAAGAGAATGTAGGCTTCGGGCGGGCGCACAACCAGCTTGTGGCGGCTTGCGACCTGCAAGCTGGCGAGTTCTATTTGACACTTAATCCTGACGCGACCTTGATGCCCGACTACATCCGCGAGTTGGTGCGGGTGATGGGCGAAACGGGCGCAGGTTGGGCGGGTGGCAAACTTCTGCACAAAGACGACAACCAGCAGCCGACCGGCATCCTTTACAGCGCGGGGCAAGGTATCCGGCGGGATGGTTACGTGTTGAACATTGGCGAGGCCATGCCGGATACGGCCCTCTTCAACCAGCAGCGCGAGGTGTTCGTGGTTTCGGGCGCGGCGCTGATGATCCGCACCGAAGCGATAAGCTCGATTGCACCACAGGGCGACCTGTTTGATGAGCAGATGTTTTTGTACGGCGAGGATATAGATGTTGGCTGGCGCGCGCGGCGGCAAGGCTGGCACTGCTGGTACGTACCAACAGCGGTGGCGTACCATCGCGGTGGGAAATTGAACGCGGCTCGACGTGGGCAAGCGCTGGGCAACACCTATCTTTCGGTGCTCAAGAATGCTTATTGGTTCGATGTGTTGACCTATAATATCCCCCTGATACTCATCAATTTAATTGCGCGTACCCTGCTCTCTCCGGCGATTGGTGTGGCGT
Organism: Bacteroidota bacterium; assembly: GCA_027492915.1. GTDB lineage: Bacteria > Chloroflexota > Anaerolineae > Aggregatilineales > Phototrophicaceae > CFX2. The sequence continues at coordinate 64,957 of JAPUDW010000142.1, forward strand.
TGATACGGCAGGTTGCATCGCAGGCAGGCGGCGCACTACGCAAACGGCAGCCACCCAAAATCAGCCGTGCGGAGATGCTAGGCTGGTACGTGTGGACGAGTGAGCAGCCAACCACCCAACCGCTGGGACTGATGGCACGTATTCGCGGGTACTTGAGTAAAAGCAAACGTAAGGCGGTTTTAGGAGCTGTGCATGACACCCAATGAACCGCTGGTTTCGATTATCACGCCTTCCTACAATCAGGCGGCGTACATTGAGCAAACGATTTTGAGCATCCGCGAGCAGGATTACCCGAATATCGAGCATATCGTGATCGACGGCGGCTCGACGGATGGCACGCAGGATATTCTACGGCGATATGAAGATCGGTTGACGTGGGTATCCGAGAAGGACAACGGGCAAACGGACGCGATCAACAAAGGATTTCGTAAGTCTACCGGCGAGATCATGGCATGGCTGAACTCGGATGACGTGTACATGCCGGGGGCGGTGCGGACGGTGGTCGAGCATTTCCAACAGCACCCTGAGGATTCGTTTGTATATGGGGATGTGCTGGCGGTGGATGAGCATGAAACACCTTTCGGACTAAGGTCACATATCCGGCAGGGCGACCACAACGAACTGGTCAAGGGCGTGAATTTTATCGTGCAGCCAGCGACCTTCTGGCGGCGGCGTGTGTGGGAGACGATGGGCGAACTTGACCAAACGCTACACTACATGATGGACTACGAGTATTGGATGCGAGTATCGGCGGACTACCCGATTCGTTATCTGCCAGTGACGCTGGCGAAGGAACGCATGTACCCGGCGGCGAAAACGTTTAAGGGTGCCGTTCCACGGATGGAAGAAATGGAAGCGGTGGCTATACGGCACGGCGGCGACAGCATCCCCTACAACTATCGGGCGGAGGCAGCGGCCAATTACGGGCTGCGCGGCCTACAGCGGCTGCGGGCTGGCGAATGGGCAGCGGCGAAGGCGGACTTCGGGCAGATTTCGCGCATCCGCCCTCCCCTACTGACGTTCTTACGCTACTTCGGGGCGATGACAATTTTAGGGCCAGAGTCGATTTCGAGCATCTGGCTGCGCAAGAGCCGGAAGATCAATACCTAAGATTTTACCAGAGAGACACAGAGAGAAAGGCAGAGATACGAATCGCCAAGAAGCCAAGATGAAAGAGAGCGCCAAGATCATTACAGAGAATTGTTAGAATATATTACGAATTATTACAGATAGTTCGCAAAATTCTTCCCACGGGACACTTCGTAGTCACTTTCACAGTGAAATTTCCCAAATACTGCAAATTCCTCAAAAACCGCGACTACAACGCTGATTATTCGTTGCAACTGTTGAAGTTGGTACAACACATTTTGGTCGGCGGAAGCAGGGGAGAGACATGCCGAAACTGCAAAATATGCGGCAAATTCTGCAAATGCAGCACGAAATATCCTGAAGATTCGGCGGATGCCTCCCGTGAATTTGCGGCAAATCTGACGATTTGACTGCCGCAGCAACAATTGCTGCAAAAACCACTTCTCAATCTGCTCTCCGTGCGAAAAATGCCTTTTATGTCGGCGAAGTCGTCCAAGTCGTCGCGACGTAAAAGCCTTTCGAGCGCCATTTCCGCCATATCAAGTATGCTGATCGACCAAGATGGTGTTGCCATCGGGGTCGGTGAGGATGAAGCTGGCGGGACCGGTGGTGGTTTCATCGGCTTCGGTAATCAGGGGGATACCCTGCCCTTTGATCTGTTTTTGAAGCTCGCGCACATCGGTGAAGGATGGGAGTGTTTGGGCGTTTTGATCCCAACCGGGGTTGAAGGTCAGGATGTTGGCAGGGAACATCCCCTGAAATAGGCCGATGATGTGATCGTCACTGTTCTTGAGAATGAGCCAGTTTTGTTCTTGATCCCCGCCAAAGACCGTGAAGCCCAGCTTCTCGTAGAAGGCTTTGGACACTGCAATATCTTTGACGTTCAAACTGATAGAAAATGCGCCGAGTTTCACTTTTGCCCTCTAGAACAGCACTTTATTAGTACATGTGTTCGTTTCATTATAGAACAAAAGGTCGAATTTGTAAAGTAGTTTTGGTTCGAAAATACAAACGGAAGCAGAAATATGGTGTGAGGGGGGGGCCTATCAAGCGAGGTAGGTAGCGCCGCTGGAGGCTAAAAGGCTTGTCCGATAATTCCGAATATTTGTCGGTAGCGCCGCTGAGGGCTAAAGCCGCTCAGCTAACAGGCAGACAAGTCCACTGAAGGGACTTCAAAAATATTCCCGACTAAAACTGTTACCTTCTTTCATATTTACAAAATAACCCTTATCAATAATTGAACTGACATCCTCTAGATATAGAAAAGTATAATTATTTTTATTTACAGCTAGAATATTTCCAAGTGATAAAGGAGAAATAATGAAAATTGCACAGGAAATAAGAAAGTCCGTGTTTTTTGTTTGCATCAATAATTCCAAAGCTTCAATGTCATTGTCTGTTGTTAGTACAGGGTTTATTCTTAGTTCACCAATTGAAGATAAGCAAGAGATCTTTATTAACTTAATAACAGCTAAGCATGTTATTGATGCAGCTCGAAAATATTCTGCTGATGGAATTGCATATGTCAGAATGAATACAGTAGATGGAGGATACGATTATTTAAATACAAGTCTTGACGATTGGATATTCCACCCGACTGATCCAAGTGCTGATGTAGCTCTATTTTCTTTCGTGCCTCCAGAAAGATTTGACTATCTCGCATTGCCAGAGAATATGGCAATTACTGAGAAACATCCGAAGCATGAGCAAATTAATCTTGGAGACGATGTACTAATTATTGGTCTGTTCGTGAATCATTTTGGTAGGCAGAAGAATATCCCATTGATTCGGACTGGTAATATTGCAGCGATGTTAGAAGAGCCTGTTGATACCGTGTACGGATCTACCGACATGTATTTAATCGAATCACGATCAATTGGAGGTCTTAGCGGATCTCCCGTATTCGTACAACATCCGGTTATTCGCGTAGAAGAAGGCCAAGTTAAATATAACCTTGATGGTGTCAAACCAACTTATTTTCTTGGACTTATACACGGTCATTTCGATATAAAACTTGGGATGGATAGTTTTGTTCCAGATTTTGCAAATCAAAGTGTTAATCGAGGTATTGCGATGGTTGTACCTGCACAAAAAATTCTTGAGACAATCCACCAGCCTAAAATTGAGACAATAAGAGCAGAATTTATTAAAAATCTAAACCGAACTTAATATGGTTTTGACTATTACACTTCAAAGGATGATTGATGCCT
>JAPUDW010000142.1:68265-87583 GCA_027492915.1 Bacteroidota bacterium
AACCAATTCCAAACGATAGACTTGCCCAAATACATCGCTTTGCACGCGATGTGGCTTGGATGATAATAAATCGTGAGATTGACACTTTAAGAGGAGAAGGTGATCAAACATCTCTTATAGCGAATGATTCAAATTTTCTGTCATATTTGTCAGGAGTCTGGCGTAACTCCCCGCCTTTGCTAACAACGATGATGCTAATGGGATATTTTGAGATCATAAATCGAGGCACGTTCAGAGGAATAGTATGTGATGTCTACATGGTCACTTCAAAAGCTGTCTCGTTATTGACTTCAGCTCCGGCTTCAACAACATTTATTTCTTATCGTCGTAAAGAGAGTAGCGCTTTAGCTTTGCTGATTGTCGCACGGCTTAAGGAACACGATTTGTCTTCATTTCTTGATACCCACCCAGATAATACTGGTCTTGGTGCGGGTGATACGTGGCACGCCGAGCTAGAAGCACAAGTTGCCGCAAATGATAATTTTATTGTCTTAATTGGTCCAACGACTTTGGCAAGTCCGCACGTGCGGAAAGAAATCCGTTGGGCTGTGCAATATGGAAAGAAAATTTATACCGTTTGGCACAATGGGTATCAAGGATCAGAAGATGGCATTCCTGCCGAAGAAATCGACGAAATGAAAATAGTCAACCGGAAGATCAATGCTGCTGTGGTCGACATAGAAAATCCGAAGTACTACACTGCTGCCCTATATGAACTGCTGCTTAAGTTCGGTATCAATACTTAACTATGTATTTGGAGTTATGATTTCTTTTCCTTCCGCTGCGGTGTGGGGTAACATCTGCGGCGTAGTGGAGTGATGCGCTCAAAGCTGCCTATTTTTACGGAGATGCTATGCCCAACTTGCGACAAAAAATTCTTATTCTGTATCTGGCGGATTCGGCGTTGGACAGCCGCGTGATCGGCTGGACGATTTATGACGGTACGGGTAAAGACAGCCACACCACCGGCGACAGCGCCACGCCGCCGTATGCGACCGGTATGGACGCGCTGAAGGCTGGTTGGCGCGTGATCCAGTTCCCACAGTTGATACCGCCCTACCCCGGCGACGAATTTAGCACCTCATTTAACAAACACGAGTTTATTTTTGAACAGTTGGAGGAAGCTCATGGTTGACCCGAAGTATTTGCTGAACTCCGAACAGATGGCCTCGTTTGTGTCGCGCGGGTTCCTGCGGTTTGACGAACTGATTCCGCAAGCGGTTAACGAACGGGCGATGCGCGAGATTGACGCGGGGGTAACGGCAGCGGCAGCGGGAACGCCGCTTTCACAGTGCTACCCTGCCCCATCGACGCTGGGCGAAATCCTGCGGTCGCCAGAGATCGAGGGCATCATTTACAGTTTAGTTGGGCCAGACCCGCTGTTTGACCATCAGGCGGTGCATGTGCGCGAACCGAATGAGGACTCGGCGCAGCATATGCACGGTGACTCGACGATTGATATTCGGATGCATTTTGACATCCAACTGATGTATTTTCCGCATGATGTGCCGCTGGAAATGGGCGGGACGCTGCTGATTCCGGGCAGCCAATACCGGCGCATTAACGAGATGGACATCGCACGGTATCAGAATATCGTCGGGCAGATTTCGATGGTGTGCAAGGCGGGGACGATTCTGGTGCTGCATCACGGTATCTGGCACTGTGGACGGCGTAACCTGAGCGACCAGCGGCGGTATATGTTCAAGGTGCGTTTGAACCCGGCGGTGCGGCAGATGCGGCTGTGGAATACCAGCGACCTTGATGAAAATGTGGGCAAGCACACGCCGATCTTCGCCAAGGAAACGCCCAAAGATGGTATTCAGGCGATCCTGAGCAGCTATGAACCGTGGTTTGAGGAAGGCACGAAGCGGCTGGAAATCCTCAACCGCATCAAAATGTGGCGCTTTTTGACGGGCGACGAGAATTTTGACGCGCATTACTGGCTGACGCGGCTGGAAAATATGCCGGAAAATCGAGTCAGTGCGTAAAGGCAAAGGCGATAATACTTAACGCAAAGGCGCTAAGAGGCAAAGACGTAGAGAATGCGAATCGCCAAGAGCGCCAAGCTAAGTAGAGAACACCAAGAGGTTAAGGCAAAACGGGAATACAAAACGATTCACCACAGAGACACAGAGAAAGAGGAGAATACAAAGCGCTACGAGATTCAATGTGTTGGGGTGGTGTGGGCATACACATATATTTTTATTGTGAAAAGTTTTAGGCGGGAGTGGATGTCATGAGCAGCGGAGCGAGCAAACAGCGGATTAAGTGGTACCGATCCCCGATTGCGGCGGAAGAACTGGCGCTGTTGAACCGGCGGAGTGATTGGAAAGGGCTGCTACAAAGTGTAGGATACCTCGGTTTGCTGGCGCTTACGGGCGGGCTGGCGTGGTATGCCGTGGGGCGCATACCCCCGCTGGGCGTGGTGGCACTGCTGTTCCTGCATGGCACGTTTTATGCATTTCTGGTGAACGGCTTCCATGAGCTTTGTCATCAGACGGTGTTCCAAACGCGTTCCTTGAACACTGTGTTTCTCTACATCTTCAGTTTTTTGGGATGGTTTAATCCGGTATTTTTCTGGGCCAGTCATCAGGAACATCATAAATATACACTGCACCCACCGGATGACCTCGAAGTGGTGCTGCCGGTTAAACTCACGCTCAAATCCTATCTGGCGTTTGCGTTTATCAACCCGCAAGGCTTATACAATCGGCTGGTATCAGTCATCCGCTTGAGTCTTGGCAAGGTTGATGGCGAGTGGGCGAATCAGCTTTTCCCACCGACTGAGCCAGAAAAAAGGCGGGCGTTGTTCAATTGGGCGCGTATTTTGCTGGTGGGGCATGGCCTCATTGTGGTGATTTCGCTGTACTTGGGGCTGTGGATGATTCCCGTGATTATCACGCTCGCTCCGTTTTATGGGGCAGGTTTTCAATACCTGCTGAATGAGGCGCAGCACATCGGGCTTTCGGATAACGTGAGCGATTACCGCCTCAATACGCGGACGATCCTCGTGAACCCGTTCCTGCGCTTTTTGTACTGGAACATGAATTACCATATCGAACATCATATGTTCGCTGCCATCCCGTGTTACAACCTGCCCAAACTCCACCGCTTGATCGAGCATGATTTGCCGCGCAGCCCAAATGGATTGGTGGAAACATGGTCGCTCATCATCCCGATTATTCGGAAGCAGCAAGCCGATAAGGATTATAAGTTTTTACCTGAACTGCCGTGAAAAGAAGCGGCGCGTAGGGCCATACGCCCCTACCCAACGCAATAATGAAATGACGCTTGCGAAGGGGCAAGCGTCATTTTGTTTAGGTGGTTTTGGTGAACTGCATATCCATCCAGTGTGACCAGTTTTTGCCGTCGGTGGTGCGCTCCCAGTGGGCAGACATAGTACGTCCATCGGGAGCGACTTTCAACGTGGCACGCATCCGTGTATCGGCAAACGTCCACACACCGTTGTCATCCACACGGGCAGTCATGACCTGTTCATTGCCCTGACTGTCAAACGAGCGCATCGGGTAGCTGTCGATTTCGTGGTCGTAAGCGCCGATGATTTCGAGGACGGTGTAGAGGCCATAGTCCATCCGCGCTTCGACACGGTGAACCATGAAGAATTTACCCGGCAGCCACTCGTAGGTATCGGTGCCGGTGGTTTTGACCGGCTTATCGTTGGGGTTTTCGCGTGCCCACCATTCCGTTTTCCAATGACCAACCAATACGTCCAACGCCTTGAGTTTGGAAGCAGGCACACGGACGGCCTCGGCAGTTTGGGTTTTGGTCGTGGTTGTCATAGCCAATGCCTTTCAATCCCTTATGCCTTTTTATTTTAAGCGATGAAGATTTGAGGATGATGAGCCAATGGCCTTAAAGCGATTGGGAAGTTGGAACAGAGGGGGCGAGTGGGAAATTATGACGCTTACGAAAAAGGGAGGGTTTTCGCCCTCCCCCACTCTACTTGAAGCGCCTTACGCCAGCGGCACAGCCATCACCGGATATTTGCCGTTGGTGGACTGCGAGGTAACGGTTAATGCAGCAGCCGGTGTATCGTCAAGGCTGCCGATTTCTTCCTCAGGATTACGGAACTGCATGGCGTACAGGCGGGCATATAGGCCGTTCTGTTCCATCAGTTCGGCATGGGTGCCGAGTTCAACGATGCGACCAGCTTCCAACACGGCGATGCGGTGCGCCACTTTGATGGTACTCAGACGGTGGGCGACGATGACGGTGGTACGGTTTTGCATCAGGCGGTTGAGCGCCTCTTGCACTAAACCTTCAGATTCGTTATCGAGGGCGCTGGTGGCCTCGTCAAGCAGCAGGATTGCGGGGTCTTTCAGGATGGCACGGGCGATGGCGATGCGCTGACGCTGACCACCACTCAGGTTCATGCCGCGTTCGCCGACAATCGTTTCGTACTGGTTGGGGAAGGCCATGATGAACTCGTGGGCGTTGGCAGCTTTGGCAGCGGCGATAATCTCATCGTGGGTGGCATCCAGGCGACCGTAACGGATATTTTCGAGGATGCTGCCGCCGAACAAGATGGTTTCCTGCGGGACGATGCCGATTTGCCCGTGGATGCTGTCGAGGGTTACGCCGCGCAGGTCGTGACCGTCAATTTTAATGCTGCCGGATGTCGGGTCGTAGAAGCGCGGCAGCAGATTGAGAATGGTACTTTTACCCGCGCCGCTAGGGCCGACAAGCGCTAAGATTTCGCCAGCGGGAATTTGCAGGTCAATGTCTTGTAGGACGGGCGAAACGCCATCGTAGGTGAACGCGACCTTCTCGAAGCTGATTTCGCCGCGTGAATTGGCGAGTTCGTGGGCATTGGGGGCATCGGTAATCGTCGGCTCGGTGTCGAGAATTTCGAACACGCGCTTGACCCCGCCCACGGCTGCGGTGAGCTGGCTGTACATACCTGCAATACCACCAAGGCTGGCGGCAATCGTGATGCCGTAAATCAGGAAGCCGGTAATGGTCGAGACCGTCAGGCGACCAGCGATGACTTCATTACCGCCGTACCAGACGATAGCCGCAATCGCACCGAAGCCGAGGAACATCATTACCGAACTGAACAGCGAACTGTAGACCGCCATGCGCAGCGAGGCGCTGAAGGTGCTTTCCATCACGTCACTGTAACGCTGGGTTTCAAACGACTCGCGACCAAAGCTTTTGACCACACGGATGCCTTGCAGCCCTTCCTCGGCGACTACGGTTGACGCGGCGAGTTGATCTTGCACACGGGTGCTGCCGCGTTCGATGCGCTTGCCAAAGAGGAAGGCAACTCCCAGCAGCACAGGCATGAGTACCAGCACGAACAGCGTGAACTGGGCGTTCATCGTCAGCAGGATGGCAACCGAGCCGATGAGCGTCAGCAGTTGGCTGAGGAACGAGGTCAGCGTTGAGGTGAGCATGGTACGCATTTGCGTAACATCGCTGGAGAGACGTGAGACCAGATCCCCGACGCGGCGGGTAGCGTAAAAATCGAGCGAGAGATTTTGCAGGTGTTTATAAAGTTTGGTGCGCAGGTCAAAAACGATGCGTTCACCGATGTACGAGAGCAAGTACGACTGTACGAAACCAAAGACTGCTTGCATCAGGAAAATGCCCACGAGAACACCCGCAAGCAGGTTCAGCGGGCCGGATTCTTTGGCCTGTGTGACGGTATCCAAAAGTTGGACGATAACCGCCGGAAACGCAAGCCCAAAGGCGGTCGAAGCCAGCAGCGCTAAAATCGCGATAATCATGCGACCGATATAAGGGCGTAAGTAACCAAGTAAACGACGCCAATTGACTGAGCCTATTGATACCATTTCGTCTGGTTGATCGGCGGGCGCGGTGGAACGAGAATATTCAGACATACTGCACACTTTCTGCTTTCAAATCGAGCACATAAGCTCAGATTACAGCGTCATTGTAAACACAATTTAAACGGCTTCTCTTAATACGAAAATGAGGGCATAAACGATGCGGTGATAACCTTACCTTACCGAGCGCAAAATGCTGCGTAGGGTGGCTGTCCACGTTTCGGCATGTTCAAGGTAGGACATATGATGACCGGGGAAAGTGACCATATTGCAGCGGAGTTGGCTGGCGAGAATGGGCGCGGTTTCCCCGTAAAATTTCTTCCGATCCAGCGTGGTTTGACCTGCGGCCATGTATAACGGGATGCCGGATTCTTTGAGCCGTTGAATGTCCGGTTGGTAGTTTGTGAACGGCAGCATTTCATTTTTAACGAAGAAGTCGTGGTTTTTGCTCATCCGGTCAGAAGCGTCCGACGGTACGCTGCGGTAGCCGGATGATGGGACGCCAAGCTGTGAGGCAAAAGCCAGCATAGCGAACGGCGCACCAAATGTATAGCCAAACCAGTAGATGCCCGCGAAAAATTGGTGCCAGCCTTTGCTGTGCGGGTGGATGCGCACCAGCGGGGGTTCGTGGACAATGGCGGCACGAACGGCCTGTGGTTGGGTTGCGGCCATATCGATGGCGATCACCGCGCCGCCGCTGTTGCCAAAGATGAAGGCCGAGCGTTCATCGAGCGCGTGGAGAACAGCAACCGCGTCACGGCTTTGTTGGTGGATGTCAAAGTTTTGGGGTGCGCGGCCTGTACTGCGCGAGTTGGCACGCCGGTCATAGGTGATGACCTTATATTCCTTCGCGAGAATTTCGGCGGCGGGGGTGAAGAAACCGGCATCCCCGCCGCCGCCTGAAATCATCAACAAAGGCTGCCCCTGCCCCCGCACTTCGTAGTAGATTTCGTCACCTTCCGTGGTCACATATCCTGTTAGAGTGCCTGTTTCCTGCGCAGCCATTACTCCCCCTCCCACTGGTTATTGATGCAGAAAGCGTAGAACCGCTTGATAAACATAGTTAAAATGGCTGCACCTATTCTTCTCTTTATTACGCAATTCGAGAGAAAAAGGTGCGCTAATCCGGCTCATTAGGCCGTTAGAATTTGTTTGTAAAGTATTTAAGAATGCCGGTTTGCCCCTACGAAAATTCGCTTGTTTGTCGTTACAGGGGCGTGTTTTTCTACCGGGTTTAACTTCTCAAATGGCTATTTTGAGGCGCTGTTTGAGCCGGTTGGACGGTGGGCAGGCAAATGGTGAAGCATGTCCCACGGTCGGGAATGCTGGCGACCGCAATCGTGCCGTGATGCATTTCGATAATCTTCTTGGCAATCGACAACCCCAAGCCGCTGCCACTGTTGGCGCTGCGATTGCGCGACAGGTCGGATTTATAGAAGCGTTCGAAGATGCGAGTTTGGTCAGCTTCCCTGATGCCCATACCGCTGTCCTGAACAGTGATGGTCAGTTGATCGCTTTGCTGTTGGAGGCTGACGCTGATTTTCCCACGGGCAGGCGTGAACTTGATGCTGTTGGAAAGCAGGTTCATCCATACCTGACTGAGTAAATCCTCATCTGCCGTGATGGAACCCGCTTGCAGCGCAACGTCCATCTCGATCTCTTTTTCGCTCCACTGCGGCTCACATGCCAAGATAAGATCGCGGATTTGCCTATCCAGTGGATAAGGCTTGGGTTCAAACTTCGGGTTTTCGGTTTCGAGCGTCGCCAGTTTGAGCAGATTCTCGGTAATACGTGACAGCCGGATGCTCTCAGTTTCGATGATCGTGAGATAGTGCTGATGATCTTCAGATGTAATCTGCTCATTTTTTAGCGCCTGAGCAAAGCCGCGAATCGAGGTGAGGGGCGATTGTAACTCGTGGGAGACATTCGAAACAAATTCCTGCCGCATCTGTTCCATTTTGTTGAGTTCAGCGGCGGTGGTGTTGATTGACTGTGCAAGCTCACTGGTGACAGGGTGATCGAGGTAGGCCTCATCCAAACGCACGGTGAAATCACCTTTTGCGATACGCTGGATGGCCTCGATGAGCGGGATGAATTCACTGCCACGCGGCTGAAACAGGCGAGTAATCAGAAAAATCGTTATGAAACAAAGAAACAGCCCCAAGACGATATTGATGAGGTAGGCAAGCAGCGGCTCTGGTTGGTAGTTAAGCCGCGGAAATGCAAAACTGGTGATGAAAAAGGTGATGGTGAAGATCACTGACATCACAGTGATGGCGAAAATAATGGAGCCTACAACCTTTAACTTGTCACGACTGTTCACGCTTCGACCTCCATACGATAGCCGAGGCCGCGAATGGTACGAATGTGGAAGGTGTGCGACTCGACCGGAAAACGTTCGCGCAGGCGGTTGATGTGAACGTCGAGGGTGCGTTCGTTGCCGTCGAAATCGTAACCCCAGATGTCCTGTATGAGCTGGTCACGCGAGAAGGTTTTGCCGGGGTAGCTGGCGAGCTTAAACAGCAGTTCAAATTCTTTCAAGGGCAGCGTGGTCGCCACGCCCTTCACCTGCACCTCAAACGTTTTACGATCCATGAACAACTCACCCGCCTGCACGGTTTGCGAGGTAGCAATGCGGTAGCGCTTGAGCAGCGCCTTGACGCGCATGACCAATTCCAGCGGCTCGAACGGTTTGACAAGGTAGTCGTCCGTGCCGAGTTGGAAGCCGATAACTTTGTCGTTGGTGGTGTTTTTGGCGGTGAGCATCAGCAGCGGGAAGTCGTAGTCAGCGCGTAGTTGACGGCAGAGTTCCCACCCATCCATATTCGGCATCATCAGGTCAAGGATAACCATATCGACGGTCACCGTTTCCAGCAGAGTTAGCGCCTCTAGCCCATCGGATGCTTCGTATATATCGAAACCTTGCTCACGTAGGAACACGCGCGATAGTTCCCGAATGTAAGCATCATCATCTACGATCAAAATTTTGCTCATTGACGCAGCAATTCCCTATCCTAAGTGATTCTCATTTCTATCGTATACCGCGTTTGTAAACTGAATATAAACAATTCTTCAACCGAATCGTTAGCCAAAGTTCCTATTGAAATATAGTTCTTAATGGCGTTGTAGTATGGTTAGTACAAGGTATGATTAAGGTTAGTTACGATTTTGTTATGTCTTGAATGGGACGTAGCAGGCGCAAATTATCCTTCGGAGTTCGCTGTGGCAATTCGAAATAAGTCTACTCGCTTGATTTTTCTAGCCACCTTAACCCTTCTCTTACTAGGGCTATATCTGGTTCTTCAGCCCATGAATCCAGTAGAAGCGAGTCCAGCCTTACAAGCCACAATCATCGACCCCCTAGCACCTATACCTACCCCTTCCGTATCAGATTCAACACCACAAGCGGCGGTGGATGCCGCTACACAAGTCGCTGACCCTGTTGAAATCGACCCGACAACCGATAACGCTCTATTGGTTACGCCAGCGCCTGCTACCGATGTACCCGCTGAAACAACTAGCGACCCCGCACCCACTGACGAATTAGCAGCGACAGAGGACGTGCTGACGACACTTGAAGCTGCGCCAATCACGCCTGAAAGTACTGCCGAAGCAACTGATGAGGCGGTAGTCACAGCCGAAAGCAGTGCCGAGGCGACCATAGAAGCAACCGCTATTGTTGTTGAAGCGCTTGTGGATGAAGCCCCCGTGCCGGAAGCCAACGTCGAAGCACTGGCAATTGTGCCGATGGCGGATGTCATTGTGCCGTTAGCAGTTATCGAGCCAGATGTGGAACTCGGCGTAACCTGCCCCAGCCCGAATGTGGCATCATTCACACTGCGCAACGTTGGCGGCGATATGCTGGCTGCGGGGCAGTACACCGTGAGTAACCCTGCGAGCAGCCAGAGCTTCCAACTTGCAAGCGGTCAGTCGATTTCGTTCCAAGCAGCGGGTGATGCCAACGTGAGCGCGAATTACACCACCTCGACCGGCGGGCAAGTCTCGCTCGGCGCGACCGGTCAATGCATCGTTGTCCCGACCGCCACCCACACGCCGTCGCCAACATCCGCCGCGACGCGCACGCCCACTAACACCCCCGGCCCAACAAATACAGCGACCATTACACGGACGCCCACGAACACGCTGGTGCCAAGCCTGACATTTACGCCGAGCCTTACCTATACACCGAGCTTAACGTTCACACCGTCAAACACGCCGACGATCACGTTAACGCCAACGAATACACTCACGCCAACGATCACGTTGACACCAACGAATACACTCACGCCGACGATCACGTTGACACCAACGAATACACTCACACCGACGATCACGTTAACGCCAACGAATACACTCACGCCAACGATCACGTTGACACCGACCAATACGTTTACGCCCTCGCCCACCGCGACCTTGCAGCCCGGTACGTCACTGGTTGAGTTGAATGTGGCTTGCTTGCCTGCCGCGCCCGGCGTGACACCCGATGCTCGTTTCCGGCTGCGGAACGTGGGCGGCGATATGCTGACCCCCGGTGTTTATACACTGAGTGATCCGACACAACCGGTTCAGAATGCCTCGTTCCAACTGGCGGCGGGTGAGACTTTCGATTTGATCGCTGCGGGCGACTCTAAGGTGGATGTGGTCTACAGCACGCTTACCTTCGCAAATGTGGCACTCGGCGTAACAGGCACCTGCCTCGCAGTACCTACGCCGATACCCAGCAGTACGCCGACCAACCCACCCGCGACTGACATTCCGGCAACATCTGTTCCGATGACCTCGGTACCTGTCGTGCCAACCGATGCGCCGACCGTTACCTTTGTACCGTCGCCCTCCCCCACCCGACAGCCTTCATTCGTGATCGGTCAAAACGCGACCAGTACGCCGATTAGCGGCACAAGTGTCCCCGCATCCACACCGGATGTTTGCGGTGAGGCGGTTGAGACTTCGGTGAACGGCTTCCCCGTGCTGGATGTGTCTGGCTGCGCACCACAGGATACGGTGATCGAGCCACCAACCGCATGGACACCGATTACGGTTGGTGGCGCTGTGTGTACTGATTGGATGATCTACCACACCGATATGACCGGCGATTGGGAAATTTTCCGCCTTGGTGAGCTGCCCGATGGTGTCCAAGCGGATGTTAACCTATCGCGCGGTGTTGGCAGTCGAGTATACGATGTGATGCCTAGTCGTTCGCCCGACCAGAAGTGGATAACGTTTGCATCTAACCGCGAGAGCAATTGGGACATTTATATCTCGGCGGTCGAGCAAGATGATATTCAACGCATCACCTTTACGCCGAATGCGGTTGAGGTTGATCCGGTTTGGTCGCCCGTGGATGGGCAGATCGTGTACGAGTCGAACCGCGATGGGAACTGGAACCTGTACCTGTTCAATGTGGCTGATGGTGTCGAAAAACGTTTGACCAGCAGCACCGCTAATGAGATCAACGCTACATGGTCACCGGACGGCAGCAGCATTGTGTATCAGGACGACTCGGCAGGGTTCTGGCAGCTTTATGAATTGACTATCGACAATCTGGAAACCCGCCTGTTGAGCGATACGCTGGGTGACGACCACAGCCCGCAGTTTGCCCATGATGGCAAGCATATCGTGTTCTTCTCGCTGCGTGATGGCGAGAATAGTGTCATTTATATGATGGACACTGACGGTTCAAACGTGATGCCAATTACGGATCCGGCAGGGAACGCCCGTAACCATGCGTGGTCACCGGATGACTCGATGGTTGCGTATCAGTCTAATCTGGATGGCGACGAGGACATCTATGTGTATGATGTGGCGACCCAAACTACGCGACTGCTGACGGAAAACACGGTGGATGATTACGCGCCGACATGGTACTGCGATGCGCCGACCGTGGCCTTCACCTCGGATGTCGTTGGCGACGCGAACATTTTCGCTGCCGGTGTCCTACCGATCAGTGCGCCGCCGATCAATATTCTTCAGCAGGCCAGCCAGCTCACCTTCGATACAGCGGCAGATCAATATCCGGTTGACTCGCCGTCGGAAGAAAATGCCAGCCGTCAAGACAGCCTGCCATCACCGATCAAGAACAAATAGCAGGAATCAAAAGGGAGGGTTTAGCGCCCTCCCCTATCGTGTCTTTTCGATCAGAATTTACGAACCGTTGATGTTGTAGATGGCGACGTTATCAAACGCCACATCGCTGCTGCTGTTCGGGGCTGCGGCAATCGTCAGCCCCGCATACCCGCTGCTGTAAGTGGAGTCCTGCGTTTCGATCAGCAGTTGGTCGTTAACATACAGTGCGAGGTTGTCATCCACACATACGACGCGCACACGGTTCTTGTCGATGCCAGCGTGGATAGCTTTGGAAGGCTGCCACTCGACCAGCGGCTTGATGTCCGCGCCATCGCCAATGCTGATAGAATAATAACCATCGCCCTTAATCATGAAGTAGTAACCATCGCCGTTGTTGGACACGTCCGCGCGGCACATAACGCCGAAAGCATTTTCAGTCGAGTTGATGGACATCGGTGTAATCTCGGCTTCAAGGATTACATTGTCGTGCTGCTGCTCGTTTAAACCCCAGACGTAACCTTCATTCATGGTGTACATGCGGTACACACCATCTTCCGCACCCAGTTCGACACCTTTAGGGCTGGAATAGGCTTCCCATGCGTCACGCTGGTTAAAGGGTTCGACCGTAACCAGTTGGGCAGAAACCACGCGGTTATCCGGCAGTTCGAGCGTCAGGCTGTCTTGTCCAAAAACCGGAAAAGCAGCGATGAGCATAGCGGCGAGAACCAGCGAAAGAAGTGTGAAGCGTACAGTGGAAGTGGAAACGCGGAAGGTTTTAGACATATCAACTTTCTCGTTAAGTTGATTCCACTATAGCGCACTTTTGTTGATTTAGAGTTAAGTGAATTCGTTAATGGTACTTATTTCTTAATTATCAACCTTAATACATCGTAATGTTGCGTGTTAGGGCTGGTGCGGTGTGACCAGCGAGGCATGAACATAAACCCGTGTGCCGCTGTGCGAGATGATTTGCACCCACACTTTTGACTTGTCGCCTTTGTAAGATGTGCCGTTGACCATACCCGTCACCACCACAATATTGTCCTTTTTGTATTCCTCAATCATTTTGCAACGTGTATCGGGACAGCGTAACGCATTGGCCGACCGCAGGACATCGTACAGCAGTCCTGCGATTGGCGTTACATTGGCAATACTTGCTTCGGTTGGAATTGGCCTATTGGTGGCAAGCGGCAGCAGCGTTTGTGTGGGCGCAGCGGTGATGGGCGGTGGTGTGGCTGTTGGGGGCAAGGTGGCAGCGGGTAAAGTGAGGGTTGGGGCGGTTGTGTTTACGCCGGATACGCTGGTTTCCGGTGGGCGGGTGATGATCGTCGGCGGTATGGAAGGTGCGCTGCCGCGCCGATTATTCGGGTCGAGAACGATGACAATGATAACAATGAAGGCGACCAGCAGCAGGATATTGCGCCATGTCGAGTTGGTTGATTTCGCCGAGCGTTTCATAAATTCTCTTTGCTAACCGTGTGTTCGGCACCATTGTACCCAACAATTCACACGCTTACGGATGCTGCATATATCAATCTGTTTCGCCCTCCGCCAAAAGGCCGAATTT
The DNA here is from genome assembly GCA_027492915.1 of Bacteroidota bacterium. Lineage (GTDB taxonomy): Bacteria > Chloroflexota > Anaerolineae > Aggregatilineales > Phototrophicaceae > CFX2. The sequence continues at coordinate 81,706 of JAPUDW010000142.1, forward strand.
AGCCATCCTCCCTACTGTGTAGCTTTTATCCATAGGCTGATGGACGTGTTTGTCTCCGGTTTCAGGGTCTAATAAAGATGCTATAAAGACCTATTAAATTGACAGGCATAAAAGATGAAACGAGTACACCGCCTAACCTTAATTCTGATTGCAGTGCTGGTCGCGCTGCCGTTGGTGATCGTGGCGCAGGACAAGCCGCACCCAACCCCACACAACGAGCTGACCGAGGATGATATTCCACCGATTCCAACGCTATCTGATGAGCTGACTGAGGATGATATTCCACCGATTCCAACGCTATCTGATGAGCTGACTGAAGATGATATTCCACCGATTCCGACACTATCTGATGAGCTGACTGAAGATGATATTCCACCGATTCCAACGCTATCTGATGAGCTGACTGAAGATGATATTCCACCGATTCCGACACTATCTGATGAGCTGACTGAGGATGATATTCCACCGATTCCGACGCTATCTGATGAGCTGACAACCCCCACTCGCACCCCTACCCCGCGTCCCACGCTGGATACCACGTCGATTGTAAACGGCATGTGGGTGCTCGACCCCAACGAATCCGGTTATAACAAGACCGGCGACTGCCAGATTTTGGGTGGCGACAACGATGGCCCCAGCGGTCAAGGTGAACCACTGGAAGAACTGCCGCATGTACCCGCCTGTATGACCAGCGACCAGCAGTGGTTGACGGTCGATGGGAATGGCCCCTTCCCGTTGGTGATGCCGCGCTTGTACTCGCAGCAGGAAATGTCGCGCGAACTGCTGACGACCGACGGCACAACCACCGGCACGATTAATGTGACCACTGACCGTGGCTATCGCATTGTCAGCCCGTCGGAAATCCAGTTCTATTATGGACGCAAGGAACAGGGCGGCTGCTCGACCGAAAGCACCGTCGTCTATAAGCTGATGGAGCCGAATGAGTTGGTGTGTTCAGGTGTCGTTATGACGCCGATTGTCACTGCCACCGTGACCACCATCCCCACGGCGAAACCCGGTGAAACACCGATACCGATGCCGACGATTGTCCCGCCGGTAAAGGAAGGCCGCTACATTATCGACGTACCGGGTGCTGATGACATGTGCAGCGCCAACCAACTGCCCCCATCGAACACGGTTGATGTTAGCTACACGCCGAATCAGGACATGTTCATCAACTTCGGCGGCAGCTCGTACACGCTGTTCTGGGACGGTAGTGATTACTACAGCTTCCAGCGGGGCAACCAGTTCAGCCTATCGCTGATAACCTACGAAGGCGGCAATTCATTCGCGTGGAGCAACGCGGGGTGCTTTATCAACAGCCCACTAATGCAAGAAGGTGCGCCGACACCCACGCCGGTTCCGGTGGAGCCGACCACCGCGCCGGAAACCAGCGCCGCCTCGGTTGCGGGTTCGACCTACAGCGCGACCGTTGATGCGCCGGACTACCTGTGTGCGCCGGAAAACCTGCCCCTGCTGCCGGATATGAGCAGTGCAGTGCTGACCGCCAACGCCGATGATACCTATACGCTGAGCTTCGGCGGCAGTGATTATGTGCTCACTAACTTCGACGGTATCTATGGATATACATTGATGGGTGACGATGGCTCGATGTTAACCATCAGCATGAACGGCTTCTACAACGGTCAGGGCATGGGCAACTTCGGTATTGTGACCGCAGACGGCAAGACCTGTTTTGCGCAGGTGTACTACGATCCCATCTAAATTGCCTCCTGCAAATGAGCAGCGAGAATCAAAACGAGGGTATGGCCAACGGTGTACACTCGTTTTTTGTTTGCTCAGGCAGCGCACATCCCCGTTTAAGCAGGCGGTTGTAGGATTGAATGCTTGCTCAAAAACAATCTTGGACTGTAATGTCGTGCCAGCACGGCGCTATACTGGCAGCCACACTAAAGAGGTAAATAACGATGATGTACGGTGGTGGTGGCGGCGGAGGCGGCTTTGGCGGTGGGCGAATGCGCCGGTTAAGCAGCACAGAAGATGAAACGCCGCAAATTACATGGACGCTGCTCAAGCGTGTGTTGGGCTACGCGGAGCCTTACCGCTGGAAGCTGGCGGGGATGCTGCTGATTATCCTGATCACGACCGGTCTAGCACTGCTTACGCCACTGCTGATGCGTGACCTGATCGACAACGCCCTGCCTAATAAGGATATTTCGCGGCTGGTGACGGTGACGCTCGGTTTGCTGTTCATCCCCTTCCTGTCGGCAGGCATCAACATTTTGCAGCGGCAGTTGAACTCGGCGGTCGGTGAAGGTGTGACATATGACCTGCGCGTGGCGCTGTTCAGCCACCTGCAAGAAATGTCGCTGCGGTTCTTCACCAACACCAAATCCGGCGAGTTGATGAGCCGCCTCAACAATGATGTCACCGGCGCACAAAACGCCATCAGCAACACCATTGTCGGCATCATCACCCAGATTATTCAGGTGGTGGCGGTGTTTGGCGTGATGATTAGTTTAGAGTGGCGGCTAACGCTCATCAGCCTCGCCATCTTCCCCTTCTTTATCCTCACCGCCCGCCGTTTTAGCGCCCGTCTGCGTGATATTGTGCGCGAGGTGATGGATGCCAACGCGCGTATGAACGCCATGATGGGCGAAACCCTGAACATCAGCGGTATCCTGCTGGTAAAGTTGTTCGGGCGTGGCACGGTCGAGGTGGAGCGTTTTGACGAACGTGCGGCTTATGTGCGCGACATGGGGCGCAAACGTGCGGTGTGGGGAACCATGTTCTTCGCCCTCATCGGCCTATTCAGCGCCATCGGCACGGCAATTGTCTACGGCGTGGGCGGCTATCTCGTCATTCAGGATGTGTTCACCGTCGGCACGATTGTCGCGTTCGGCTCGTACCTGCGCACCCTCTATGGCGCACTGCAAGACCTCGCCAACGCGCCGGTGGATTTCGCCAGTTCGGTCGTCAGCTTCGAGCGTGTCTTTGAGGTGATCGACCTGCCCTTGGAAGTGGAGCAAAAGCCGGACGCGCTGACGCTGAACACGGTACGTGGTGATATGGCATTTGAAGATGTGTCGTTCAAGTACGACTCGCGGGAAGCCAATTTGCTGCGGTCAGTTACGCGCTTCGGGCAAATCGACAATGTGCAAACCGTGCTTTCCGGCGCACCCGCCAGCAGAGCAAACGGCGACCATACGGTTCAACCGATTGACGCCGATACGCCGAAGCCCACCAGTCAAGCGCGTGAGGATGCCTTATCGCACATCTCGTTTGAGGTGAAGGCGGGGCAGTTGGCGGCGCTGGTCGGGCCAAGCGGCGCGGGTAAAACCACCCTCACCTACCTCATCCCACGTTTGTACGACCCACAGGCGGGGCGTATCCTGCTCGATGGACATGATCTGCGCGATGTGACGCTGGTTTCGTTGATGGCGCAAATTGGCATGGTGACTCAGGAAACCCACCTGTTCCACGACACCATCCGCACCAACCTGCTCTACGCCAAACTCGACGCGACACAGGCCGAGCTAGAAGCAGCAGCGCGGGCGGCTAATATTCATGAGTTTATCGCGGGATTACCCAACGGCTATGATACGATTGTGGGCGAACGCGGCTACCGCTTGAGCGGCGGCGAGAAGCAGCGGATCGCGCTGGCACGGGTGATCCTCAAAGACCCGCGTATCCTTGTGTTGGACGAAGCCACCAGCCACCTTGACAGTGAATCCGAAGCGCTGATTCAAGAAGCCCTCAAACGGGTGATGGCCGGACGCACCAGCATTGTCATTGCCCACCGCTTAAGCACCATTCTGGCGGCTGACCTCATCCTTGTGATGGATCGCGGTCAGATCGTCGAGCGCGGCACCCACCAATCGCTGCTGGCGCAAGGCGGCCTCTACGCCCACCTGTACGAAACTCAATTTTCGCGCGAACGGGATTAGGCCGAAAAACCATCGGTGGGTAAATCGCATTTTATCGTAGGGGCGCATGGCTGTGCGCCCTTTCCCTAAAAGCTACCCCTTCAAAAACGCCACCGTCCGTTCCCACGCCAGTTCAGCCGCCGCTTCGTTGTAGGCATTGGCGCGGTCGGACTCGAAGAACCAATGTCCGGTGTCAGGATACGTATAAAATGTCACAGCGCGCCCCGAAGCCTTCAAGACTTCTTCTAACCCGGCGACATTCTCGGTTGGTTCATACGGGTCATTTCCCGCGAAGTGACCGAGGTACTCGGCCTTTGCTTTGCGGAAATCGGCAGGGCCGCTGCCGTAGAAGATCACCACTTTGTTGATGCTGTCGGCTGCGCTTACTGACAAATCGAGCGCGTAGTAGGCACCCATCGAGAAGCCAATCACTGCCATCGCTGCGGCACCCGTCTTTTCCTTGAGGAAAGTGACGGCCTCGATAATCTCTTTTTTGGCTTGGTCAGACTTCCCATCCAGCGCCGTCACCAACTTCTCGGCCTCGTCAATTTCATCAGTGACCGTACCGTGATACAGGTCGGGGGCGAAGGCCACAAACCCCTGCCCTGCCAGCCGATCTGCAAATGCTTTGATAGTCGCATTCAATCCCCACCACGGATGTAAAACCAGTACCGGCTGACCATTTCCCGCCGCAGGCAGCGCTAAATGACCATCAGGTTGAACGGGTGACGACATTAGCATTTCCTCCATGAATATTTTAGAGAATGATGATAGAACGCCTGTGCAATATCCGCAATAGAACAAGCCCGTTTAATAAAACTTTTGTTCGCCAATTCCTGCGGCTATGTTATACTCGGATATAAGTTTCGGTTGATCAGCTATGGGGAGATTGGGCATAATGGCAATAAATACGCGCATTAAACCGATTGAGAAAGCGACTAACCGGACGTGGGATGAATGGCTAACGTTTATGGATGGCATTGGTGCCAAAGACCTCACCCACCACGCCATCGCCTCCAAATTAATCGAAGAACTCGATGGCAAAATTGAGAATATCGGCTGGTGGGCGCAGTCTATCACCGTCGCCTATGAACAGCACATCGGGCGAACCGTACCCGGCCAGCGACCGGATGGCACGTTTCAAACCAGCGTCAGTAAGGCCACCAAGCTCGGTATGCAAGCGCTGATGGACAAGTGGGAAGTTTTTGCCGCTGCTGACCAAGCGGTACTCGATTGGATTGCCGCCCCTGCCAAGGTCAGCGGCACAGGCAATCGCATCACATGGCGCACCAAAGCGCATGATGGCGCGGACATCCGCATTACCAGCGAGCCGAAAAAAGATGGAACCGCCTCGATCATCGCTATGCACATGGGTGTCGAAACCCATGAACTCAATATGGAAGCCAAAGCCAAATGGTCGTCTATCTTCGAGCGCTTTTTAGCGGGTCTTTAGTTCTAGCGAAACCATTTGAGAAATATTCCAACCCAGCATCTATGCGCCACCAATCCTCACATACCATCGTCGTTAATTATTTACGCTTAAAGACCTTTATTATTTTTATTGTGGCGATAATGAGTATGAATAATCCAATTATAGGGAACGCATCTCCAAGGCCGGACATCCTTTTATATCGTTCAGGGAGGTAATCCTCTTGAATGAAATTTTTTGGTGCGACTATGAAAAGGACACTTACGCCCAACACCATAATTGCTGAAACAATGCCGCCGAGCCGCCGCTTCATGGCCTTTTACTTCTAAAAATCTACAATCGTAGCTCTGGACTTGTTTGACAAATTGAAACTTTTGTTCTAAAATTAGATGTGTATTTGTTCTTGTAGGGATGGACTGACACCCCGCCGTTTTTCCTGTATTTTTTGTCGTACTGTACTTGCATTTGACTGACGACTGGAGACTGATGACTACTTCTGCATTTTCGGCTATAAGGGTTGTCCGCAAATCAACAGATTAAGGTAGCCAAAGCACCCAGTGGC